>CAYHKV010000001.1:0-20786 GCA_964357125.1 uncultured Methanosarcinales archaeon
TGTATTGAGACGCTGAGTGATACATATGGGTATATTCCCATTAGTTTGGTTATCTCTTCTATCGGGGTAGGTAACTATTATCTTAATAAATCTGAGCTTAACTCTTCTGAACGTTCAGAATTACGTCTATTACAAGAAACTGGCGCGGCGACACAGCCTTATTTTAATCCCCTGCGGCCGCTTACTTTTGTTCCTGCTGTCGTTTTATTAGGTTCTGGAACTTATGGATTAGTAGAAAAACCGTTTCCTGTTCCAGAAGGCTTGTCTTTATCACAGCCAGAATACAATGTTTTTAGCGGTTTAGTATATCTTTCTATGGGCCTTTATATATTCTTCTCAGCTTGTAAATCTTATTTTAAGGATCAGATCATGACTCCACCCAAGAAGAAAAAGAAAGTTCTCAAGGCTTTGCTGGAGAAAGCGAAAGGAAAAGTCCAGCCTGAGCCAGTTCCGCAGTTAGAGCCGAATAAGTATTCTATAGATGATGTGATCGGTGAATAAAATGAAACTCTACGATCCCGAAGTGGAAAAGGCTATAGCTAAGATCAAGGAAGTCAAAGCTAAAATGATCTGCATCCAGCTGCCTGACGGCATGAAACCTTACGCTAAAGATATCGCTGACCGGATCGAAGCAGAGACTAAAACCAGAGTATTGATCTGGCTGGGCAGTAATTTCGGAGCCTGCGACATTCCTCTTGGATTAAACCGGATGGGAGTGGATCTATTGATAAGCTGGGGGCATAATAAATTTCATAAGAAGGTTGGCTGGTAAGATGGAAGTCCTATTCTTAGATGCGCCGTACTCCGGTTCAGTTGAACTATGCAAGGAAACTATCGCTTATCTGAAGAAGAAGAAATATCATAAGATAGCTTTGTATGCTTCAGTACAGTTTGTCAATAATTTGGATGTAGTTAAAAAACAATTGATAGATAATAAATTCACTATAATAACCTCCCAGCCAGACCGGACTCACGTGAAAGGGCAGCTGTTAGGATGCGATAATTATCATAATTCCCTAAATCTTGAGCAGGATTTTGACTGCTATCTTTACATCGGAGATGGAAAATTCCATCCTTTAGCTCTAGTATATGGGCAGAAAGACCAGCAGGAAGCTAAAGAAGTGATCTGCAACGATCCTTTGGCCAAGAAGATGTCATTGATGTCAGTAAATGATATCAAAGCTATACTTCGGAAGTATAAATCTTCGCTGATGAAATTTCTGACGGCTAAAACAGTAGGTGTTATCACGACTATCAAGCCTGGGCAGGAGCAGTTCCAGCCGGCTTTAGCGTTGGAAAAACGCTTTCCAGATAAGAAATTCTATCATTTCATAGATAATGTAGTCTCATTTGACCAGCTGGAGAATTTTAATTTCATCGATATCTGGGTAAATACCACCTGCCCGAGAGTAGGTTTTGATGACCAAGAGAAGTTTCAGAAAGGAGTTATCAATCTGAATGATGCTTTTATGGCTGAAGAGGTTTTGAGTAAAGAAAGCGTTATGAACAAACTCTGAAATTAGATATTAGCTGATCTTAATCTTTCTTTTTTGATCGCTATCCCTTCGGTCCGGTCTAATTCAGACAATATAAATTTTCTTATGTCTTTATCCAAGGCTTCCGGCGGGACGATTCCCTTAGCTTTTATCTTTTGCATGGCCATCGCAAATATCTTCGCGGAAAGCGCAGTCGGATAAGAGATAAAATTGGCATTCAGACCGAGTTTGTTTATTTAAAAAGCAATTCTACAGAGCTCCCAAAAAAGAAATATTTAAATATCTATAATACCATTTTTGAACTTTGTCTTTGCAGACGATAGTAATTAAAAATTAAAATGGATCGTATAGAAAGTGATAATAAGCATTTGGATACTTGTCGTGAGAAAAGTGCTAACTAATGATCTTATCATTTCTGTATAAGCTTTATTGATTAAAAAGTATATTTACTACAAGATTAAAAAGAAAAAACTAGGGGAAAGGTAGGTGATTATCATGGATTTTAAGAATAAAGTTTTGATAATAGGCTATGGTTCTGTATCAAAATGTACTTTGCCAATACTTTTAAAGCACGTAAAGATACCTTATGAGAATATAACTATAATTGACTTTGAAGACAAGAAGTCTGAACTTAAGGAATGGATAGATAAGGGAATCAGCTTTTTCCAAAGAAGAATTACCCCTGAAGAGCTTGACCATATCCTTTCAGGCTATCTTTCCAAAGGTGGACTTCTCATAGACTTGGCATGGAATATAGGCTGCCTTGACATTGTCAAATGGTGTCATGACAACGAGGTCTTGTATGTAAACTCCTCTGTTGAGGTGTGGGACTCTTACGGCGAAAGATTTACTGCAACGCCTTATGAGAAATCATTATACAAAAGGCAAATGGACATTAAAAATCTTGCAAAAGACTGGAAGAACGCAACTACTTTTGTTGTTGATCATGGCGCAAACCCTGGATTAATCTCGCATATGGTAAAACAGGGGCTTATAGATATAGCCAACAAGATGATTGAAGATAAAATAGCTAAGAACCCTTTAAAAATAAAACAATTCATCAAAGAAGGCAAGTTTGGAGAACTTGCCCTGGAAGTAGGAGTAAAAGTAATTCACTGTTCTGAGCGCGACACCCAGATATCAAATAAACCAAAGAAGGTTGACGAGTTTGTAGGCACTTGGAGTATAGAAGGATTAAGGGAAGAAGGAACCGCGCCTGCAGAGATAGGATGGGGAACACATGAAAAAGAGCTTCCAAAGCTTGCGCATCTTCCCAAGGTAGGACCAAAAAATCAGATAATGCTTGCCCAGATGGGTATAAACACATGGGTGAGGTCATGGGTGCCGCACTACGAGATAATAGGTATGGTCATAAGACATGGCGAAGCCTTCGGAATATCAGATCGATGGACGGTATGGAAAGACGGAAAGGTAATCTACAGACCGACAGTGCATTACGCATACATGCCCTGCGACGCAACGATATTCTCGCTTCATGAGCTACGATGCAGGAACTACGAACTGCAGTCAAAATTAAGAATACTGAATGACAATGAAATAACCAGCGGCGCAGATATTCTTGGAGCATTATTAATGGGGCATCCTTACAAATCATGGTGGACAGGAAGCATCCTTAGCATAGAAGAATCAAGAAAGCTTGTGGCGAACCAGAATGCCACAACAATACAAGTCGCTTTAGGCATAGTCAGTGCAGTGATGTGGATGATTGAAAATCCAAAAAAAGGGTTTTGTCTGCCAGACGACTTGCCTCACGAATATGTGTTAAAAATAGCAAAACCGTACTTGGGACATTTTTACTCAAAGGCATCAGACTGGACGCCGCTAAAAAACAGGGTGGTATATTTTAAGGAAAATCAGGCAAACAAGCGAGATACGGATGATATCTGGCAGTTTAAGAATTTCCTTTTCGTACAATAAAATTATTAGGTAAAAACTATAAGCTCAATAGAATGTAGGATATTGACCGGTTTGAAGTTAATATTTCTTCAAATCAAGTTAATACACTCAAAACATGATTGCTCAAGAAATGGAGAAACGATTTCATTTCTGAGCAGAAAAGAAATTGTTGTATGAAAAGCACTGCTTTTCAGCACTGAAAATTAATCGTTGTTGATTTTCGGGTGTTTCTTTTCTTGCTCCACACTTTCATGATTTTACACATACAAATGCCCTAACCCATTCTTATGAGGCAATTTGATACTGGGGGTATATTTCTTGAGTTTGTCACTATTAAACACGAATTCCTGCACATGCATATTGTCAAACATATAATTCTTGTAATGCGTCTCATACAGATCTTCAACAAAATATGTTCCTTTCGGGAGTTGATCAAATAGAAGAACAAATAATGCCGCAAAGACGCCTACTACCACTTGTGTGTAGGTTGCGTTTGTACCGACTACAGAAGTGTTAGCGATGCTGTTGAGATAATACACTTTTTTGTTTTTGTACTTCAGAAGCACACCAATGTTGTCAGAGCCGTCTAAGATGGTAGTGGTATTATCTCCTTTCTGCAAATCTGTTAAGTAAATATTTTTCTTCTTTTTGTAAATCTTAATCAAGGCTTCCATGGTTTTAGGATGGACGGCGTAGATGAACTTTGAAGGGACATTGTATTTGAAGCCGATGGTTAAATTTTCTTCATGTACTACCGGACAGCCTTTTGGATATTTTTCTAATCTTAAAATAGGGCTGAGGATGGGTTTCATGTCCACTTGATGTGCAAGAGCATTTGGAAATAGTAACTTTACTTTATCTTTCCCTAAGACAACTCCGCCGGGATCACGGATATCTTCTACTAAAAATTCGTGCACTGACCAGGTAATCATGGCTTTTTCCTTCCTGCTCATGGAAGTATCGTACTCGAAGTGGACTATTTCCTGTGGCAGTCCAAACTTTTCTATACCGTACCTGATCCACATATTGACATTTCCTGGATTCATGCCTGAGCAAAGGATACTTCGCGCTTCCTTCCAGCTATCTCTCTTCGAGAATATCTCTGAAATTAATTCAGGGCTGGTTTTATTATCATCATTGATAGAAGTATTGATGTAATCTATTCCTGCGTTGTTAGTCGTTTCAATGATGGGGATGGTTAGAGCATCTGTTACGTCAATAACAAGGTCTATCTTATGTTTTTTAAGAAGTTTGTGGTATTCGTCCATTCGCCCTGATTTTAATTCTTTATGGATAAAACTGTACTTAAGATTCTGATGGTCTAGATACGAATTGGTGATTAATTTCTTATTTTTGTCGACGAGAATAAGCCTATTAAAGAGATTACGATGGTGAACTAAGGAATGTAGCACCGCATTAGCCAATCCACCGGATGCGCCCAGGATCATCAAGTTAGGTTTCATCTTCAATAATCTCTTGATTCTATCATTTTTTTCACAAATATAAATTCTTCGGTCAGGATAGCTGCCATTTCCGTCGCCAAAAAAGAAAGTTTTAAATACTATCGTGAAATCTCTTTCTCTTGAAAGCTGAAGAGTTTCTGAGGCTTTTGCCATAAAAAATAAAACAAAAGAGGTGGGTTTAAATGGCTGAAGTTGTTGCAAAAGTAGGTGTAAAGAAAGTTAAAGGTTACCTTTATTTTGTCGATAAGAAGGGTAATGTAGCCAGAGCTGCCATGAGCAGGGCTGGAAGAAAAAAAGGAAAAGCCAAAGTTGAGGTCGTAGCAAAAGCAGGCGTCAAGAAAGTATCAGGATTCCTTTACTTCGTAGACAGCAAGGGGCATGTCGCAAGAGCTATGATGGCTCGCGGGCGAAAAAGCTCTAAAAAAGGCGGTAAGAAAAAAAGAAGGATCTGATCTTTTCTTATTTTTTATCTTTTATTATTTTTATTTGTCTGTGTTTTCTGATGTTTAAGGAGAGAAATGTTTATATATTGGAAAGAAATCATTTTAGCCAGCATTAGCGTAATTAACGTTAGTGTCAAATTTGAAAACGAGGTGTAAACATGAGGAAGAGTATATTGATGGTGTTGAGTGTTCTTGCAGTTTCCATATTCATCATCGGTTGCGCAGAGCCGCAAAATGTTGATGTAGTAGATCAAGAAGGAAGCGTAGTAGGGCAAGCAGTACGCTACTCAGCGGGGAAGTATCAGGTAAAGGCTGATGCAGATATAGTAGCAAGATGTGTACCGAAAACCGTTAAGGACTTGTGTCCACAAGTCTTGGCAGGAAGTACTCCTATGCCGAACGATGTCTGTGGCACATTAGATGACGGATGCGGCGGAAAAGTTTCCTGTAATGAATGCGGGGATGTAAGCCTAACTGGTTTAGTATGCACCCAGAATACCTGTGTTAAAACCGGAACCGACCTATCAAGCAGCGCAACCTGTACTGATACTGATGGCGGAGTCAAGCCTTTAACAGCAGGAACTGTAACCTTAGGAGCAGCCAACGGAGTACAGAAATACTCTGATGTATGTAAAGGAACTACTCAAGTAGTAGAATATTCCTGTTCTGGAAATAAAGTTGTCGGCGCAGTAGTAGATTGTGCAGAAAGCTGTGTCAACGGCGCTTGTACAGTAAAACTTAATTAAGTTTAATTTAATTTTTTTAATTTATTTTTTTGTCTTTTGATGACGCACATAAAAGAAATGTTTAAATAATCGGTTTCTATCTTATCATTAAATAGATTTTTAACCTAAAAAGAGGTGTAGATGTGAAAAAATTAGTGATGATGGGATTCCTAGCTTTAATAGTGGTTGTTCTGTTAGTAGTGGGCTTCAACGGAAAGATAACCGGCAATGGTGCCTATAGGGTGCCTCGCAGCTGCGTAGAGACCGATAATGGAAATGATCCTGCCGCGCAGGGAACAGTGACAGCAAAAGGCCTGTCTTCGGCCAGATTGCAGAATTTTACCGATACTTGCAAAGATTCCGGAACTTTGCTGGAGCATTATTGCGAAGATGCAGCGCATTTGACAGAAACTATCCCCTGCGAATGCAAGGATGGCGCATGTAAATCCAGAAGCGGAAGGGTCCTAAGTTAAGGACAGATTTTTATGACTTTTTTATTTTTTTTATGGCCGCAGAAAGATCTTTGACTGCCTTGCTGAGATCATTATTGGTGACTGTATAAGAATAATCTGTATTCTTCAGCAGATGCTGGTATCTGATATCATAATATTCTTTCAGAAGGATGGTTGTGGCTTCTTGGTACTTGCCTTCATCTATCAAGGCGATCACATCTTCTTTTCTTTTGTTGCTGATAACTTCTTTCAATCGGGGAGTGATCTCTCTCATAGCCTTCACTTTCTCCGGTGTGGAAAAATATTCTTTAGCTCCTTCTTCCGCTCTTCTGGAAAAATCTCTCTGAACAAGAACATTGATGCCCTGTTTCATGGCTTTGAACAAAAAAGCAGGGATTTCAGAGTTTCCGACTTTACGGCTTTCTCCTTCTACTAAGATAAGATCGTAATGATTCAGCTCTTTCAAGCGGTGGAGAAGCAGGTTTTCAAATTCTTTCTGGGATCGTGGAATAAGCCCTACTCCTCCATAGAGGCTGCCGCGATGCTGGGCCAGTTCTTCAAGATCCAAAGAATTGGGAAATTCCTGCAATAACTGGGTCTTTCCGGTGCAGGTCAACCCATAAAGGCAGATTATCTTCGGCTTCAACTGAAAAGATACCAGCTGCTGTTTGATGTATTGGCGGAAACTTTTGTAGCCGCCCTCTACCTGCAATACTTTAAACCCGATAGAATCTATTATTGAAGCGACTATCTTGGAACGCATGCCGCCTCTGGCGCAATATACTATAATCTCTTTATCCTTATGATCCTTTACGGCAGCATAAATGGTGGGTATTTTTGCAGGAAGGTATTCCATCCCTTTCTCGATGGCTTTCTCACGGGACTGTTGTTTGAAGATGATACCTACTTCATGCCTTTCCTGATCAGAAAGTAAAGGGACGTTGACCGCTCCTAAAATATGGTCCTCATTGAATTCTTTTGGCGTCCTGGCATCTATGAATAAGGCGTTTTTATGTTCTAGTGCTTCTGTAACAGTTATTTTCTGGACCATGGTTTATGATGCTAGTGTACTCTCTTTAAAAAATATAGCAGTAAAATTTATATAACCCTTAATATCTCTTGTAAGCTATGAAAATAATTTTCCTTTTGGCGGTGGTCTTATCTTTGTTATTGGTTTCCTGTTCTGCTAAATATAAATGCCCTGATGGAAGCATGGCATCTAATCCTAATTTATGTAAGGCTCCTGCTGAAGTTCAAGAAGAGCAGCAGCCTGATCTGGTGGTGGGGATCTCTTCGGAAGTGAGGGATATCCTTAATAAGGCAGTTATAGTAAAAAGCATGAATTATAATTATAAGCGTGTAGACAAGCCTTTAGAAAATATAATCCCCACTTGGTTCAAAGGGATTGTTGTTAAAAGAAATCTATTGGTCCAGACAAAAGTATTGCAAAAAAATGAGCTTGATGCAGTAATATTTGATACCTCTTCCAGAACTGCGACCGGATATTGCGAAAGCAGAAAATATTGCCAGAAGGTAGGGAACATTGGTCCAGTAAGTTTTGATGAATATTATATCAAAACGCCTTTAGACTGGGCTGCAGAAATAACTTCTGCTGAAAAAATATCTGAAGAAAGATTATTCGGAAGAAATATCTGGAAGCTGAAGGTGAATGGCGGGATGGTCATGTGGGTTGAAACTTATTACGGCGTGCCTTTAAAGATAGAAAAGGACGGCGAGGTCCATGAATTTCAGGATCCGGTGTTCAATGATGTAACTGAAGCAGAAGTGCAGTTTGTTGAAAAGGATCTGACGTAAAGTTTATTTTATCAACTTCTTTTTTAATTGATGATTTTCTTCTTACAATAGGTCATTGACGGAATTAGCCTGTTTGATGACCTGGTCTTCTTTGCTGCAATAGGGGCATATCATGGTCTTGCCTTTGAACTTGTATCTGCATCGCCCGCAAAAGAAATCTTTTTTTACCGGAGCAGGTATCTTTTTTTCGCCAAGTATATCGCTCTTGCGTTCCCTATAACAGCTGGAACATTGATGCTGCATCTCTTTAGAAGCATCCAACGCGGAAAACATCAGCGCCTTTTCTACTGACTTGCCGCAGCCGAAACATTGGACTTTTGTAGTGGGAAGCACCATATTAATATGTAATGGCTTACTGTTTAAAAAATTGTTGGTGTTGCGGTAGTATGTCGAGTAGGGAAGAAAGTTTATAAAAGAATTTGCTTTTTAAATGACATAAACAGTCTCTTTATGCCATGGAACCAATACTTAAGATAATCAAGCCTTCCAAGGAGGAGGAAAAGCAGTTTTCAACTACCGTAGCTTCGTTTCTGGAGAGACTAAACAAAAATCTGGATAACGCAACGGCCATACTTGGAGGAAGCGGAGCCAAAGGCACTTGGCTGTCGGGCAACCATGACATCGATATATTCGTCCAGTATGATTATAAAAAGTTTAAGGATAAATCTTCAGAGCTTTCAGGTTATCTTCTGAAATCGCTTAATAAAGCGTTTCCAAAGCTTGCTATAGCAAAAGTTCATGGAAGCAGGGATTATTTCCAATTGAGATATGAGCATCTGTCTTTTGAAGTAGTTCCCATATTGAAAATATCCAAAGCTGAAGATGCTGTCAATATAACTGATGTTTCACCTTTACATTCTCAATGGGTCATAAAGAATGCTTCTAAGATAAAAGATGATATCCGCCTGCTTAAACAGTTCTGCAAAGCAAATAATCTGTATGGCGCGGAGTCTTATATCACTGGTTTCAGCGGCTATGTGCTGGAGATATTGGCGGTCTATTACGGCTCTTTTGAAAAGGTGCTAAAGGCTTCTCAAAAATGGAAAGAAAAGGAAGTCATCGATGCTTCTGATTTCTATAAGAAAAAAGATGCCCTATTCCATATCAACTCTTCGAAACTGCATTCGCCGTTGATAGTTGTCGATCCGGTTGATAAGGATAGAAATGCTGCTGCGGCTTTGTCATCGGAAAAATGGCTTTTGTTCAAGGAATTAGCCAGAAAATATATCCAGAAGCCAAGCGATTCTTTTTTTGAAAAAGAAAAGACAACCCTGGATTTTTTAAGGCAGAAACATAAAGGAAAAAATGTGGTATTCATAGCTATCCTTCCTTTGGAAGGCAAGGAAGATGTAGTCGGCGTGAAGTTATTGAAAGTTTTTCAGTTCTTGCAGGAGAAATTAGATGGTTTCAAAGCTGATAAGTCAGGATGGCAGTGGGATAAGGGAGATGAAGCGGCGTTTTATTATGTGCTGAAACTGAAAGAACTTCCGGCGTATGAGATAAAGAATGGTCCTCCGTTGAAATTGAAGGAATATGTGGCTGATTTTAAGAAAAAATACAAAGATTATTTTGAAGAGGCAGGAAGGATAAAAGCGAAAGTTAAGACAGAACATCCTAAACTGGATGATTTTGTGAAATCTTTATTGAAAGAGGATTATGTATCTGAAAGGATAGGGAAAGTCAAGAAAGTAGAGGTCCTCTGAGATATCTTTTTAATAACTGGCTTATTTTCAGAAGCATGAAACCTATTCCTGCTTCAGTTACTGTAATTACTGGTGATCAGCATCTAGTCCAGCCGACTATAGATGATTTCTTTAGGGATATAGTTGATGACATAAAAAAAAATTATAACTTAAAGCAGGGGCCCGATCCATTTAGGATCGATTCAGGAGAAGTAGCATACTCCAACGGGCAGATAACTGATAACCGGGTAACCTATCTTTGCTTTTGTCAGGAAACAATAGCGGTAGTAATGGAGATGAGAACTGATTTTAACCATGTATGTTATAACTTTTTTAGGAATCTGGAAGGGTTAGAATCGTTAGTCGCTACATATAATGGTTGCATTAAAGAATGATCCTATCCTTAGTGTAATTAGGAAAGCAAAGATGGTTCAGTCTTCTCTTAATTTCCTTGCTTTCTTAATCAAAGCATCCTGATAGCATTTGAAAGCTTTGCGGTTTTCTTTTTTGTATATATAGGGTGTTCCCAAATCTTCTTGACATTTTGGGCATCTTAATGTTGGCACTGAATTGATAGGTTTTTCTTCAAGGCCGGTAAGATTTTTTTGAAAGAAGATCCTGTCAAAGTAAAGTCTTCGTAATCTCCCAGGATAATCATCTTTTTGATAGACCATGACCATCTCTTTGCAGACTCTGCAGAAAAGATTCACTAGCTTAGTACGGTCGCCTCTGGCTTTTCTATATCTATCATTCTTAAACTTAAAATTCATCATCAACGCCTGCCTTTTGAGTTTCTCTTCCTTCTATTGTGATGTATCTTCGTAAATAACCTTGATTTAGTTATCAGCTTAAGTGAGCGTGCTAAGATTTTCAATATCCTGGCAAACTTACTGCCTGAACTTAATACTTTGGTTCCCTTGCTAACTTCTACGGTTTCGTGCAATATCGCCTGTCCCAAAGTCAATTCTCTGGTAGCGATAACTATCCTGGAGATAGATTCGACTAAGCTGAAAAAGATGGCGAATGGAAAGACAGCTATAATATCAAGCCAGTAGTTTTTGAAAAATACTTTTGCGTTCCTGGCATGCTTGGCTAAAAAGATCAGATCTATGACGAATACTGCTATGACCATATAATCAGCTATCTTGACTATCAGTTCTAAAGTGTGGTTCTCGCTGTGGATAAATAGGTCATAAATGATGATGGCTAATAATAAGATCAGAGGTGGAGCAATTAATTTACTGTTGTAATGTTCAACTTTTCCACAAAATGAGCTCATATAAGAAGGAAGTTTTTATGATTTTTAAATGATTGGGTTAGGCACTGCTTGCTGAATCTAAAAAGTAGCCTTGGCCGCCAACCTTCGCAAAACCTCGTGGTTAGAAAGTATCGGTTTTGAATTTAATCTCATCTTACGAATCACTTAGCTCGGTTTGCCATCGGCCTAGGCGGCGACTTTTTATCTCTCGATAGTAATTAACCTATTAATAACATTATTTTTCACACCCCAAAAATATATAAATATCCTCTTCGTACTTTTGCGTTAACATGGATGATAACTTACGCATACAATGCAGGATCTGCAAAGGTTTTGCTCCGGCAAGCCAATTCAAGCTGCATTACAAGTACAAGCAAGTAGTATGCCCCAGCTGTGCCAGCGGCAAAAGTGAGCTGGAAGAGAAGAAGAAAGCCGCACAGCAAGTAGAAGCTCCTAAAAAGCCTGCCGGATGGGATAAAGATGATGAATATCTGGAAAAGATGATCAGGATGAAGCAAAATGATAACAGCACTAAGATTGAAAAGATTCCAGGAACAAATATGGTGAAGGTTGGATGTTTCAAATGCGCTTATTCGTTCAGATACGACCCTTTCAAGAAGATGCCGAAATTTTGCCCTTACTGCAATGTAGAAGTGCCAAACCTGAAACTTTATAATCTATGATGGTTCTATACAAGCTGCCTTTTGCGGTATTTCCAATAGTTAATATTTATGCGCGTAATACTGAAGATATTATAGGATGGATGAGCTGGTTTCAACAGCAGGACATAGAAGTTATTGGAAGTAAAGGAAGATTTCCGGCTGGGATAGAAAGTTTAGTCCAAGTTGATAAAGGAGAACTGAAATTTGATTTCGGCGGAATAGTATCGGGAAAAGAATATGCAGAAATTGATATCACTGAAGATTTTACAGTTAAGGTAAGGACAGAATCCGTGCCTTATTTCAGATCTTATCAATCCAGGCTAAAAACGATAAAAGTGGGCGACCTTTATGGTGTCAGAGAATATTTTGGCTCGTTTAACGCGATGAGCTATGTACCATTAGATGTCTTCTCGGCATTGCGGGATTGTGACCTTTCATCATCTGAATCTGCCGGGGCTGAACATATCAAAAAATTAAACCGCGCTTTAGATGGATTAAGAACCGAGAGCAATTTCCATGTCTTTCCAAAACCGCGCACCAGAAAAGCATTTAACTGAATCTCCTACTAAAAAATGAAACCGATAATCCCTCCATTCAACCCTAAAAGGATCAAAGAACTATTCCATCACTATCCTGCAAACCACCAGCTGCCACGTTCGATAGCGGGCATAGTAGAGGATAATGGGCTGTTTCAGGTGCAGATGCGTTACGGCCTTTATGATCAGCTGCCGGCATTCTATCTGGCTGACCTATTTAAGAAAACCGAAGGAAGATTCCTAAAGCCGGATGAGAAAGAATTTCAAGAAGTCTGCGACCTGATGCTGCAGCTGCGCTGGCCAAGGGTATATCGCAAGGAATATCTTGGCGCTATCCAGGGTTATGTGGCTGGTGAAGAAGAGTTATTTTCTATATTAGAAGCTGCAAGACAGGATCAGTTTAGGGATCTATATCTTGCTAACTTTGAAATCCGATATGGTATAGATAACAGGATCTTGTACATCAACGGATTAGATTCTGTGTTTAGGCTGGATAAAAAAAATCAGTGGGGATTTACCCACCATTAGACGCCCCCGCGGAGATTTGAACTCCGGCTTCAAGCTTTTTGTCGTTTATGACCGCAAGCTCGCGTCCTATTTACCCTTATCGAATCCAGGCTAGACTACGGGGGCTTTTGCAGAACTGAAAACAAGCGGCTATTTAAAAATCTTTATAAGATTTAGTTTTATGAAAAGTTAACGAATATTCTTTATGATGTTGCTGGTGGTATTATACTTACTCTTCATTATATTGCTTATGGTTGTAAATTGTGTATCTTTTATCCGCATGCTTTCTTGAAGTTGCAAGTATTCGAGATTGAAAAGAGCTTGTGTTTCTTGCAGATCTTTTATTGATTCAAGAAGTTGGGCAAGCTCTGCCGGATCTACACTTTTTGTGTTTGCTAGTGCTGAACTTTTAGTGATTAACTTAACTTTCTCATCAAATTCATAGTAAATATCTGATAATTTTTCAGCAGCTTCGCGATAAGATTGGTGGCTTTTTTCCAGCGAGATCAAGTCATCCTGAATAGTTGATTGTTTTTGCAGTATGGCTTCTCCTGCTAATGGTTCTGCAGGAGCACAGCTGATAAGAAAAGATATTAAGATCAAAAAAACGCCTGCAAAAAATATTTTTTTCATCATCATGCACCTATCTAAATCTGCTGATGATACCTAAGCTCATAAACTATTTATATTTATCTATCTCTGAAGAGCCTAATTTAGTTTTCCATATGCCCGTAAATCTTGCGCAGCGCATGTTTTAACATCTCTTCCGGCGGAGCTAATTCGGAAGGGTTAGTAACTTTGTAAATGTTTATTTTCTGATGGTTATTTGTGGCTGCCTACAAACCCCTTCAGTGCACCCTTGTCCGCAAAGTGAAATTTTTTCTTGTATATACCCAACAGAAGCATATTTTTTTGCAACCAGCGGAGCAGGGGAATAAACGATAGTCGCATCCTGGATCTGAGAGCAAAAATAACTTACAGAACTACAATTACCAATACTATTGACTTTGTATTTAAGATTCCAACTATAAGTTACGATATCAGGGGGATTAGCGCAATCATTGGTGGGGACATTCATTTTATACTTTTTTTCAGGATTAAGCCTTGAGAAATAATCCACTGTCATCTCGCAATGATTTAAATATTCTGCTGGAGGTGAAGTGGGCGCTATTCCCGTCCCTTGTTTGTCCGTAAGTTTATATGAATTGTAGGTGGGGGCAGATAGTTTTAATAATTTATATCCTACCTGCTTATTAAGCTCTTCTTCACATGATATTTTTGGAGGTACACAGAAAGCATTGTCTCCTCCTTGCTGGCAGATGAAATCTCCCATGGCATAACTTCCGCAATTATAATAAGGATAATTAGGATATAAACTAGTGCCATCGTTTGAATCACATCTAGCATAGGAAGTGGTATTTATACAATAAGTTCCGCCAGGTTTTCCTGGATGTGAAATGGAGCATACGGGATAGTATGATTCAGATGTCGTTTGTGTAAATGCTTCTCCAGTTAATGGTTTTGCAGGAGCGCAACCGGCAAGAACAAGCATCAAGATAAAAAACATGCTTACAAAAAATATTTTTTTCATAATTCCATACCTATTTTAAATCTGTAGGTAATTAATAAACAGATATACTATTTATATTTATCTATCTTTTAAGAACCTAAGATTCAGTTTTCCTGATGCCCGTAAATCTTGCGCAGCGCATGTTTTAACATCTCTTCCGGCGGAGCCAATTCAGAAGGGTTAGTAACTTTGTAAATGTTTATCTCTCTTTTAGGTTCTGTAACTACCTTCTCTAGAAGTGAATCTAAAGAACTCTTTTCTGTTATAGGCGTGTATGACATGACCGACTCTTGACTACAGGCCCTATAAAGCCCTTCTTCTCTTATGGCATAGAAATGAGCGTGATCTATTTTTCCGTCAATCATACCGAGAGGAGTTATCTTAGTAAGCCTAACTATAGCTCTTTGAAATCCTAACATCCTATTTTCGGCTTTTACCACAGCTGCTTTCAGATTCTGGTCAACACCTTGCATATACTTTTTGGCTAGCTCATCAAGTTCTTTTAATGTAGTTTCGTCTACAGCGGGAATCTCAACTACTGCTTTGTACTTTAATCTGTCTTGAGGGTTGATATCTTCAGAGATTATACGTAATCCAGAAATACTGCGTACAGCCTTAATCAATGAAAGATAGCGTGGTTCTTCAGATCGGTCAAATTTGGTGAACTTATGTTTATAATCATCCTGGGATACTTTAAGCCCTTCTTCTAACCTGGAAATATAATCCGGCTGTGATGGATCTAATTTGCTTAGGTCGGGCATTTTTTTTCTCATGGTTTGATTTTCATACGGTAGGTATTTAAAACTTTTGGAAAATTTATGATCTCTTTATGTCCCCGCCTCCTGCAGGAAGGAATTTGATTATATCATCCAAGTCGCCGCCTTTTAGTTTATTTTTTATTTTTTTCGCTAAGGGGCTTTTTGTTTCCCTTCCGGGAGCGACTATTACGAAATTCTTGGTCTGCTTTTCTACCGCCGACCTGGGGCCGCCGATGATCTCTTCGTTCACCAGACCTATGGCATATTCAAGAGAA
This sequence comes from uncultured Methanosarcinales archaeon, assembly GCA_964357125.1. Lineage (GTDB taxonomy): Archaea > Nanobdellota > Nanobdellia > Woesearchaeales > GW2011-AR9 > JACPIL01. The sequence continues at coordinate 15,560 of CAYHKV010000001.1, forward strand.
GGGCGCAGATATTGTGTTTTTCCGTAGATCATGAAACTTCCTTTTCCGATAAATTCTCCCGGTTTTGCTTCCTTGCTGACCTGTTCAGGCTTGACGTAAAATACATCTGCGGTCCCATGGCCGAGTTTCCAGGCCCGTGAATATACTGCCACGGCCTGTGAAGCTTCTTTGAGGGTATTTTCTCCGGCTTCCTGACCGTTTTTTATCAAGAAGAAAGGCGAGCCTGCCATGTCTGTATGCAATACAAGATCATTTTTTTCCATGTGCTTCTTGATGATCATCTCGTTAGAGGTGGAATCTTTTCCTCCGATGCAGAGGAACCCTTCTGAAGAGATGAACCAATGGAATTTTTCATACCATTCTTTTTTTCTTTCTTTTTTAGCCTGCTTCTGGGCGGCTTCTTCCATGAAATGGGATTCCTGTTTCAGCAGTAGTTCTAGTCTTTTCTCAGTCTCTTTCAGGGCATTTTTAGCCCCTTCCAGCTTTTTCTTTGATTTCTTAGAAGCGTCAAAGTATTTACCGGCGTTCTCTTCAATAGACTTATTAAGGTTAAATTCAATTTCCATTTTATTGTTCTTATTTATATAAATCAAAAAGGTATAAAAATGCTTCTGAGAAAAATCAGCGGCTTAACAGGGGTTTACGCTTTCCAATACTATGGCCTGTTCCTGGCAGACCTGCTCTTGGTCGTAAGGTACCATCTTCGGGGATATCTTTACCTGCCGGATCTCGCCTGAAACTGCGGTGTCGAAGGGAACTCTTCCAAGATAGACGCCTGCCTTTACCATCTTGGCTTCATCAAGGTTGAAGCTTTCCGCTTTCTGGGTGCCGATTATATTCACTACCAGGCCGTCTATATTGATATTGACCCCGTTTTCTACGGTAAAAGAGAATATTTTTTGCGAAGCATCATAACATACCTGTTCCTGGCCGGAGATCTTAGAGAAAGATAAGTCGGTGCTGACAGTGCATTCTGCCGTCTCCTCCACCTGGGCGCTGCCAAGATTCATGACTACTACGCTGACCGCTACCGCAAAAGAAAGCAACAAAGTGATTATCATCAAAGGGGTAATCCCTTTTTTATTTGCCAGGTTCATGGTTTCCAGTGGGTTTTTCCCTTATGTAAGATTTCTGTAACACGATGCAACGGGACAAACACTTCTTTTCCTTCTTCTAAAAATACTAAAAATTCTTTTTCAATCCGGTCTAATTTTTTGGCGTGCAGGAGATATTCCTTATTTTTCATGTGATCTTTGTATTTGAAATGAAATTCATGCTTTAAAGGATGATTATGAACTTTTTTTGCTTCTGTTTTGATCGGTTTTTCAGCTTCCCATAATGGGTTGGAATCTTTGAAGATGATCCCTGAAAGGCCGAGCATAGCAAGTCCAACTATCAGGCTGATCAGCGGATTGACCAGCCAGCCGAGATTTCCAAGCCCATCCCAGGTACCGGTCCAGAAGAAAACAATTCCCATCACTCCAAATAGGTACCAAAAATATTTTTTAATATCTTCCCAACTTATCATCTTAAAGTCTCCAATAGGATTTTCCTTTGTATAACACTTCAGCAATGCGATGTATAGGTATGAATATCTCTTGTTTTTTGTGCGGGGGGACTACGATCAATGCTCCTTTTTCAATCTTTTTTACCCAAAGCGCAGGAATAGTAATTTCCTTTTTTTGTGTCTTGTCGTAGTATTTAAACTCAAAATTTTTCTTATCGTGATGGACCTGGATGGAATGCAATGTTTTATACACCGCTTTCTGGATCCCGCCTAATGGATCAAATTCCTTGAATATGGCTCCGGAAAAGATCAGCATGGCAAACCCCATGAAGAAAAATACCAAGGATGAACAGTCTTCTAATCCGAAAATATTGACAACTGATTCCGGACAGCTCAGGCTGCCGATGAAGGGAATCTCATATATGCCTTCCCAGATGCCTTTCCAAGTGAAAATTATGGCTACAGCTATGTATAATGATGATAAAAAATGCTTATCCTGTTCGCGCAGCGCCATCTAAACTCCTCTTTTTATCATTTGGAGAAGTGTTTTAGTTATATATATCTTTCTGATGATTTGCGGTAAAAGCTTTGGCTGTTAAGTAAAGGCTAGAAAAGAAGGGGGGGGTGTTAAAATCTTATCTGATAATTTCTCTTTCACTTGCATAAGAACTGAAAAGTTCGTTAAGAATAATTGCGCCTTCTTCTTCATTCTTGATCTCAAAGTTTTTTATTTGTCGTAAAAACTCAAGATAAACTCCCAAATATTCTTTTTTCTTTTCTTTAGTCGTTAATAAAATTGTTTGATACGGCTTACTCCTTGCTAAAATAACTCCGGATAATAACCTTAACACTTCTAGATTTAATCCTGCTGTACTAATACCAAGCTCTTCCTTAACATCGAAGGGAGCCATTCCACCTCTAATAACGTCTTTATCTTTGACTATGTTATCTACACATAACTTCTTAAAATCCTCCTCTAAAATAACTATATTTTTCTTCTTATGTTCCTTTGAGTTTTGATTTATACGAAGCATCTTTGAAACAAGATTGGTCTTTTGCGGAGAGTTAGATAACCAGACAATAAAATCATAATCCACAATAAGCCTATGAGAATAAGATACATAAACCATTTTAAATAGCTTTTTCTAATAACTCCTCAGTAACTTTTTCAACTTTAATTATTTTGAGAGGTGATGCAACACTCTTAGTTACCTTTAAAAGTTCATCCTCCTCACAATCAAGTATCTCTTTCTTTAAAATTTCATCCTCACAAGAATTAGAGTTAAAACTAATAAAACTTTTTAAATCTGATGCTAATTCTATTTCCGAAAATGTTATGTTTATGACCATTTTATCTCGCCTCGGTTTATAGGGGATTTTCCAAACAAACATCTCCTCATTAATAGGTTGTAATGCCTATAGATTTAAAAAACTTCTCATTGCTTTTTTAATTATTTCTGAATAAGCTCAATAAACCCTTCACAGAAGACTGGAATCAAGCAAAAAGCTTAATGGAAAGAGCTTCTTACAAAAGTTAGTCGATAGTTACCAGTTAAAGTTTAACTGCTAGGGGTTAACCAGAACCCCAATGCGTTCACTTTCTCTCTTCTACATACAAGACAAAATCTTTGGCCTTGAAGAATCTCTTGCAGAACTCAGCTACTTTTTTAGCATTATAAGTCTTGCAGCTGAATATGTCTAGGAAAGCCCGGCTGCCTTTCTCATCGAAATGGGCTATAATGGTGCTGGTCTCTATGAACTGCATCATGGAATAGCCGCGTAATTTTCCGTGTCCAAAACGCTTTATCTCGGTAGGGCCTACACGTTTCATCTTCAGCTCTTTGGTCAAAGCCCTGACGAATCTTTTGATATGGTCCGGATCACTAACTAAGGTCTTGTCGCATCCATGCAGATCGAGGCTGGCAGACCGGCCCCACCACCAGATTTGAGAAACCATGAGTTTTGGAAGTCGTTTCCTTTTAAATAATTAAGTATCTACTGCTTAGTGGTTATTATTCGAAATGTTTATAAAGTGTTTCCTTTATAGGACTATAAACCTCAAAGAGGGGAGACTGAAAAAATGAGAACTTTAGAAGAAATGGCTGATTCCGTAAGGGGAGTCAACGTAGGGATAAAATTGTGTGATAGAGACTATCCAGTGTCAGTAGTTAGATACGATGCAGCTGCTGACTCAGAAGTAGGTCAGGCATTGGATCAAGGCTGGTTCGCTCAAAAACCATACAAACTAGCATTAGGCTTAAACGATGCTGAAGCAGATTGGTATCAAAACTAAGTAATTTTTTATTATTTTACTTAGTCTTAAAATCGGTGAATTATGGAACTGCATGAGATTTTGCCTGTTGTAAAAGATGAATTAAACCTTTATCTAGTGGCAAATAGGCTGAAACCTGCTACGAAGATTGATTTTTCTGATCACTGGTCAGACAAAGTGCCTTTGTTGAGAACTATTCTTGATGGTTTGCCAGTAGTCTATAACGAATATATCATAAAATTACCGTCTTTTTTTGGATGCGATAATGTCACTTTTTTTAATATCGGCGCTGATAGCGAGAAGCTGGAACGCTTGCTACAGGCTAAAACGCACAGAGAAATTGGATTGGCATATGGTTTTCCGAAAGAGGCAGTGGAAGCTTTTGAACCTACCGCCTTGTCGGGAGTAAAATTTCATGATGCTTTGATATTGGCTATAAAATCGGGATTGAAATTACCTTCGTGGTTGGCGTACATATCTCACGTTCCCGAACAGTTTGATCTGGTAAATGATAATGTATCTGTTTCCAGCAAAAATTTAGGTAAAAAGTATCAACTATATGTACGAGCTAATAATCCCCGCCTGGCGGAAATAGTTGAAAACGATTTCTCCTGTAGGTTCTTTTAAAATGGACATATTAGAACTAAAGAAGGAACAGGCAAGACTTTCTCATCGGGTTAGTCTTAGAGATTCTTTTGAAGAGGTAAAAACTATCGGCGGAGCGGTATGCCAGCAGATCGGCAGTAAACTTCTGGGATCAGTGGTAGTATGCGAATTTCCTTCCTTAAAGCTGAAAGAAAGTAAAACCTACTTGTTAGATAATCCTTTACCATTCAAGCCTGGATTTACTGCTTATCGGGAAATGCCAGCTATCATCGAAGCGTTCAACCAATTAGAAGAAGAGCCGGATGTGCTGTTAGTGAAAGGCGAGGGAATAATACATCCTCGAAGATTAGGTATCGCTTCCCATCTAGGATTAGCATTGAACATAGCTACTATCGGAGTGCAGGACAAGATGAGCTTCGGACAGCTGGAAGAAGGTAAAATATTGGTCGAAAGAGAATTATGCGGTTTTGAAATAAAGACTAGGGAACATTCCAATCCAATTTATATTTCTCCAGGGCATAATATCGCTCTGGGAACTGTTTTAGATCTGGTAACTAAGACTATAATCTTTCCGCATAAGATGCCTGAGCCTTTACATCTGGCGCATAAGTTGGGAAGGAAAGGATGAGAATGAGCAATATATATAATCATGAATTTGCACGCCATTATATTGCGTTAAATTTAAGACTGGGAATCTCTGAAGAAACTTCAGCATTAGCTATAGCTAGAGAAAGCGGCAAGGAAGAAGAGATGAAAATTGCTCTTGCCCCATTTAAAACAGGCAGCGGTTACAGAAGGAATGGAAAAAGCTTAGTTGAACTTCTGGATGAAGTCTGCGTTCC
>CAYHKV010000002.1:0-19341 GCA_964357125.1 uncultured Methanosarcinales archaeon
TATCTAGATGATATAAAGCAGTGCGTTTTTTAGTCGCAGAATAGCGCACCAAATTATGGGTACTATTGCATCCGTCAGGAAGAAAAGATAGGTCTTTATCAGCAGCGCCGTCCGCATTGCGCCTGGCGATCAGATATATTTCAGAATCGCAGGATAATAATAATGCCGAATCATACTTATTTAAGGTTTTCTTAAGAGTAAAATTTTGCATATCAGTGGAATGTACTACTGCTCCACCATGCCCCTCCAGCCGGACAGTGCCCCAGATTTCGTCATCATCAAAGATAAATTCTAATTCCTCAACTCCCTGCTCCTGGATCTCTTTAGTGAATGGTTTCCAATCCAGGCCGTCATCTGACTGTAATATCTGCGCCTTGCTCTTGTTTCCTCCGTAATAGAGGTCTTTCCCGTAATAAACGCTTAGAAAAGCCTTGCCGTCATGGTTCCTGAATCTCCATGGCACATAGCCTGATTCAAGACATTCTTGCGGAGGCCGCCATAGACCATTTTTTCGTTCCATATTGTAGATATGCTGCGGCTCAAATTTGGTCCAGTTTGTCCCAGCCTTGAAGAAATAAAAGAATAATCTTTCGTTGAAAGACAGGAATCTCGGCTCTCTAAGGTCGGAATACATCTTTACTGTTTCTTCATGCTGCCAATGCAGCGCATCATCTGAACTTAATATATGCATCAAAGTCCTGCTGGAAGCAAAATGGGTCGGGGCAGTCCTGAATGCAAGATAATATCTATCTGCGTGATTGATCAGATCCAGATTATTACAACCGTCCATGACCGGTATATCAGAAGGCAGATGTTCACCCACTTTTAATTCCAAAGGTCTTGTAGCGGTTATGCGGTGAGGCAATGCTGCTAAAGCTTCTTCATTTCGCAGCAATTTTCTGGCATTGAGCTGATCGTCATCTAATTTTGCCATCACCATAGCAGCTCCGCTGCCGATCAGAAAATTACGCCTGGAGATCTTTCTCATAGAAAAATGCTAAATGGCTTCTTTAAGAACCTTGTGGAAAAAGAGATTGTTTTCCTCTTTTAATAGGTTCTGCTTTGTCCCATACCGATAAAAAGTAACTCTGCAGCGCTTCAGAAAGCGACGGATCCTTGATATGCAGATTAAATTTTTGATCATATTCCGGATTTTTTAGTGTGATCTTGCATTCTTTATTGTCCGCGATAAGCAGGGAAAAATTATCAGAAGGATAAAAACGCAGGTTGATCCCCTGCTTGATATACTCTTCAAGGATCGGCCATTGCTTATCCTCAGAGCCGGTAACTATTATCCTTACATCGATATTTCTTTTTACCGCTTCCAGCAGCTGATGCAGTTTGACAAACTTCGCTCTGCTGCTTTTGAAGGTCCATCCCAAGATATAATATGTTTTCTCAGCCCTGGCAAGCGCATCCAGATAGATGGCAGAAGAAGCTTCCTTTCCTAAAGAAACATTTAGCACTTCCTGCGCTTTAGCTATCTGCTTGTGATGATAAATGTCCATAGCCTGGCTTGTAAGGCCGATCTCTAATTTTTCCAAAGAATACTTTTGCGCCTGGATCAATGCAGGTATGGACACTTTAGGGTCTATCGGCTCAAAAAAAGCAGTTTCTCCGGAAAATTCCTGTATAAGGTTTTTCTGCATAAGCTTCTTCAGGTTTGGATATACTGCTGTTACAGGCACTTTTGATCTTTCGGCTATCTGTTTCGCGGAAAGACGGCCGTATTCCAGCAAAGCGGTGTAAATCTTATTCTCATAAGGGCTAAGCCCCAATTCTTCAAAAGAGACCATTAATAGTAAAGTATTAAAAATAATATATAAATATTATCACATTATCATCCATAATATGAAAAACACAAAATATCAACAGGAATTGAATCTCGCCAAGTATTTGGCGGTGCAGGCAGGAAACGCCATCATGCCCATTTATTATGGAGATATGAGCGTTTCCTGGAAAGAAGATAAAACGCCGGTAACCAATGCTGACCTGTTGGCAAACCAGCTTATCCAAGAAGGGATACAGAAAAGATTCCCTTTAGACGGAATCGTGAGCGAAGAGCTTGCGGCAATAGAAGGCAGTAGATGTTGGTATATTGATCCTATCGACGGGACCAGAAGCTTTGTTGAGCATACCGACCAATTTGCAGTACATATAGGATTGGCAGTTGGATCTGAAGCAGTTATGGGCGTAGTCTACAAACCGGTTTCGCAAGAGATATACTTTGCGGAAAAAGATCAGGGAGCATATTGCCTCTCGCCATTGGGAAATAAAAAACTGCTTAATGTGCAGAAACATAAAAAAATAATTTCCGCCATGGATAAAGGTGATCTTACTAGGCCGTTGTATCAAGAACTGGTCCAAGCATTAAGCATTAGCCGTACCATAATCAGCGGAAGCGAAGGGCTGCGGGTAATGAAGGTAGCAGAAGGCATAACTGATGTCCATTTCAATCTTGATGCGAGCAAATGCAGCAGCTGGGATCTTTGCGCGCCGCAGATCATCGCTGAAGAAGCGGGAGCATATGTCAGGTTTACTGACGGAACTCCCATACTGTATGAACGACAGCAAAAATTAGGAAAAACGTTCATAGTGGCTAACAGCAAGGATCTGGCAGAAAGGATCAGCGGGCTTATCTACAACAAAGTTAACTGAGATTAGATATTTATTTTAATTTTTATTTTCCCTGCGGAACTTATCTACAAAGCTGATCAATTTGCCAGGGGAGCTTTCTTTTTTCCATGCCTTTAAAAATTCCTTAACTCTTTTTTCTCCCTTTGGGTCTGCTTTCTTGCCTAAAGAATAATATACTTTTTCTACTATAGATCCCCAGGAATAATCTCCTTTCTCCTGTTCGATCTTGTGCACTTCTATCTCTTCAGTCAAAACCCCCTTATGAAGATGATAATAGATGTTGCGCTGGGTCACGGAAGGGAATATTTCATTATATACCCTGGAGATCTGATAGCCATACCCTTTACCCAAATAATACAAGATTTCCACGATATTCTGCCTTACCTGGCTTTTTATCGGCCTGCCTCTCACCATATTCTTATTCCACCTGGAAGACTTATAACGTGGAGAGGTTTAAAAATGTTAGCAGAGAAGTTGCTTGTCCAGAAAACCACCCGCCTGGCCAAGATGGCTCTGAGCTATGACATTCGTCAGACAAAATTAAGTTACTTTTTCCTTATCATAAATTGCGAGAAAAAGGCGAAAGAGCCGGCCAGGGTGGATTTCTCTTCCATTCTGGACAAGCCACAGAGAAGTTTGAGAAAAAATTTAAAACTATCAGTAAGTATTTTAAAGATAATTATCTTTCCAGAATATATGTCTAAGCCCTTATTCTCTAAAAAACAGCAGAAGGATATCGCTGCCGAAAGGATAAAAAAACTGTTTTGTATGGCAGAAGAGAAATTCCCTGAAAACAAAGCCCTGGCCAATAGATATATCACTTTAGCCAGAAAATTGGCCATGAAAGTAAGATTAAGGCTCCCTGCAGAGATGAAACGACGCTATTGCCGCCATTGTTATAAATTTCTGGTTCCCGGAGTAAATGCCCGTATAAGGACTAGAGGTGGAAAAGTGATCATCTCCTGTTTTGAATGCAAGAAGTTCACCAGGATACCGATACGATAATTATTTCTTCCTCTGGTTCTGCAACAATAATTTCTTCTCTGCTCTGGCAACAGTCATCCTTATCGCATCCACCGCATCAGCATTGGCAGAGATAGAATCAACTCCCTGATGCACCAAAAATTCCGCCATCTCCGGCTTGCTGCCGGCCTGCCCGCAGATTGAAGTGGTGACTTTATATTTCTTGCAGACGCTGATTACTTTGGCCATCTCTCCCAAGACCGCAGGATGCATCTCGCTGAACAGATGCGCGATACGTTCATTGTTCCGGTCTATCCCTAATGTCAACTGTGTCAGGTCATTGGTTCCGAAGGAGATAAAGCTTATACCTTCTTTACAGATATCTTCGATGACCCAGCAGGCAGCAGGAGTTTCGATCATCACGCCGAAATCTATATCTTTCACCGGTTCTAAACCGACTTCGCGCATGATCTCCTTAGCTTTATGCAATTCTTCTGCCATGATTATGAAAGGGATCATTATGCCCACATTATCAAACCCTTCATCATGTAATTCCTTTACTGCCTGAAATTCTGCTCTAAGAATTTTTTGATCATCAAGCAATCTGCGTATGCCGTGCCATCCGATCATCGGGTCAGATTCATGAGGTTCTTTGTCTCCTCCCTGCAGATTGCGGTATTCATCACTGCGCATGTCTGAACATCTTATCCAAACCGGTTTATGCATGAATGCTTTTGCTATTTTTCTTATGCCATCTTTTAGCAGAGAAACATAATCATCTTCTCTTCCCTGCCGGATATATTCAGCAGGATGTATTCCTCCGTTAGCGATCATTATTTCTAGACGCACTAGGCCTACACCATCCGCATCGGTCGCGGCTGCCCTGCTGGCAAAATCGGGAAGATCCATGATCACTTTTATTTCAGTCGCAGTAGCTATATCGGTATGAGAATGCTGGGCAGTTTCTTGCGGTTTGACTGCTTCCGCCGTTTTTACTTCCCCCTCATAAACTAGGCCTCTTGAAGCGTGTACCGTCAGCAATTCACCATCTTTAAGCAGGTCAGTCGCATGTTCAGTGCCTACAATACAGGGAGTGCCCATCTCTCTGGAAACTATCGCAGCGTGGCAGGTCATGCCGCCTTCATTGGTTATTATCGCCCCTGCTCTTTGCATGGCCGGGACCATGTCCGGAGTAGTCATGACCGTGACCATGATATCTCCTTTCTGCACTTTATTTAATTCTGAAACATTATGCACTACTTTTACCCTGCCGGTATACACTCCTGGAGAAGCAGTTTCCCCTTTGAGGATTATTTTTCCGGCCTCATCTGCTATTGACGGCCGTTCAGTCTGGGTATGTTTTTTGAAAGTTGTTACTGCCCTAGTCTGGACTATATACACTTCTCCTTTTTCAACTGCCCATTCCGTATCCTGCGGCCCGCCGTAATGCTCTTCTAATTTTCTTCCTAATCGGGCTAATTCTTGTATCTGTTTTTCATTCAATACCTGCCTTTCCTGCAGATCTTTGGGGATCAGCCTTTGCACATTATCTCCGGCATCACTGCGGTATAACGCCTTTTCCTTTTTCCGGATCTCCATCTTCTTGATGGTTTTATCCTTTTTATCGACAATATATAAGTCAGGATTAACTTCTCCGCCTACTATCAGTTCCCCTAAGCCATAGATAGCTTCGATGACTATCTCATCGGCATGATTGGTAGAAGGATTGATAGTGAACATTATCCCTGATTTTTCAGCATTGACCATCTTCTGCACTAATGCAGAGATCAAGACTTTTTCATGTTCAAATCCGTTCTTGACCCGATAATAGATAGCTCTCGCCGTGAATAATGAAGCCCAGCAGGCTACCACTGCAGAAATTACTTTTTCCCGGCCCCTGACATTAAGGAAAGTCGCCTGCTGCCCCGCAAAGCTTGCTTGTGGAAGGTCTTCAGCAGTAGCAGAACTTCTTACTGCCACAAAAACTTCTTTAGGTTCTACTAAGTCCCCTGCCTTTTTTTTGTCTGAACCTAAAAGCTCGTAATTATACATTATTTCCTCTGCCATATCTCCCGGCATAGTAGTAGAAACGATAAGATTTTGGATAGCTGTCGCAATGGACTGCAAAGCATCATTATTTTCAACGTCTAACCCTTGTAATAATTGCTGTATCTTACTGCTGATGCCGGTCTTTTCTATGAATTCTTTATAGGTCTGGGCAGTAACAGCAAAGCCGTCTGGCACTGGCATGTGCATGGTGATCATTTCTCCGATATTTGACCCCTTACCACCTGCGATAGGGATAGATTCCTTTCTCAGATCCTTAAACCAGACAATGTATGACATGACAACCTCTTTTTAGCTTACAGTAAGAGAAAGAAGCTTTTAAGATTTGCGGTTTGGGACACGGCTTTAAAGTTAGTTCTTGGAACAGAATAGATATAACTGCGGAATACTGTGAGAGGGAGTGATGAAGAGTTATGCAAAGGCTTTTGTCGGCTGATCTCTATTTTTCAACTAATGGATACATATATTTTTTAAACTTAGGACGAAATAACGATGTGCAATGAGAGAAGAAAATAAATTTTATGTAAAAAATGAAAAAGAATTAGGGAGGAATATAGTAGTACCACTATTGAAAAGTATGGGTTTCAGTAATGTGAGATATGTATGTGGTAGCGACGAGTATGGGAGAGATATCATTTTTTCTGACACTGACAAGTTTAGAGGCATTAGATGGTTAGCTGCGCAAGTAAAAAACGTTAAAATTCATGGTACTTCATCAAAAAGCAAAGGAAACGTACAAGAGATAATTAATCAAATTCAAGAAGCGTTCGATAACCCATTCAATAATAGCTTGTCCGCTAAACAGGAATACATAAAAGAAATTTATGTTATAACCGCTGAGGAAATAACCCCAAAAGCCGAAACCTCTATAGTCAATAAATTCAAAAATCAAAATGTTACATTCATCCATGGAGTAAAATTATTAGAGTTAATAACTGAATTTTGCCCGGATTTGATAGAATCTAAGACACAGGTACATCAAATAAAATCACGACTAGTTGAAATTACAAAAAAAATCAAAAAGAAAGGGTCAAGCGACCTTAAACAAAATGAGCTAAATGATTGGTATAAGATCAGAAATAATCTACAATTTAATTTAAAAGAAAAAAAGCGCCTTTGTGCTATTTTTGTAAATATATTATTCGGATCAAATGTTAGACATTATTGTTATCATCCAGAATATGGTATTAAAATAGTTTCTTGGCTAGATGAATTAGAGCCAGCTTCCATTGAAATTTTGTCAAAAATTAATGAAATTGTTAAAAACTTTCCAACCTATAATGATTCTGATGCGGAGTACAGTACAAAAACTATTTTTAGTGGATTAAAAATGGTCAAAAAACATGCTAATCGAACATACAACGATTTGCTCGGCAGCGATCGTATCAACGTGGAGGATTTGATTAACAAGTTAACTGAAACTCTTAATTTTTTAACCTACCCTTATCGGAATATTGTGTTCATGCATATTTTGGAAGCCCCAGATATCCTCAATGATCTCATGAAAAATAAGAACCTTGAATTCACAATAGATGATAGAAGTAATCTTATGATGTACATAGCTCAAGGAAAATTTACTCAAGCAAAAAACCTATTAAGAGAAAAACCAGAGCTTCTCGAAAAGTTCCATAACATAATTTCTTACTATTTCGCTCAATTTGATTGCGTTAATGTGGATTGCAGTTTTGATTTTTTAAAACGTCTAAGAGAAATTTTGAAAGATTTGGAGCGCAATGGAATTTTCAAAGAAGCAGATATATTAGATAAATTGCCTCTGAATCACAGATTTGTATTGTTGCTTTATTTTGGTAAAAGAAATGAAGCAAAAGAGCTTCTTAAAAATAAGGGATTGTATGATGATTATTTGCCAAAATTAATATTTGAAATTTATGGAAAGATAGATATACTTTTAACGATTTCAGAGAAAAATAGTTTTTCTAATGCACATCCAGCATTTTTATTAAAATTAGCAGAGTATTGTTATCGAGCAAAAAAGTACAAATTAAGCCTAAAATACGCAAATGATTCGTGGACCAAAAGAAGTACGTTGTTGGAGGAAGGTTATGGATGGCGTATTAAATGGATAAATAAATGTAGAGCCGAAAGCTATTTCAAATTGAAGAATTATAAAAAATCCCACGAAATTTACTTACATTTGATAAAAGAGAAGGACGACATAAATATGGATGAATTTAACTTTTGTTTAAAAAAACTTGGCAGGACTTAAGCCGCCAAAAACAAAACATCTGCCTCGCATCAAAGCTCGGCTACGTATAACAGCAATCATCCTCACTCCTTTAACCTAAACTCTCCCACCGCCCTATACACCGGACCTTCTCTCGTCAACTCACTCTCAGACAGAATGATCTTATCCACCATCATCGTTCCGAACTCTTTATCCTCATTCTTCTTGACAAACTCCTGTAACTCTTTTTTGTTTCGCGCACTCTTAACTCTTGCCAGAGTCAGATGTGGCATCTCGTTTTCATGCTCATCTTTCCTGAGGTAATCTAATTCCTTATTTACCTCTCGCATCAAAGAAAGCAAAGAAGGATCTTCAATGCCCGCCCAGATGACATTGATCCTGTCTAAAGAAGGAAAAACGCCTATCTTAGCGATCTTTAATTCAAAAGCAGAAGTTTTTCCAGCTATCCCCTTTAACTTTTCAACGATCTCAGGAATTTTCTCTTCCGAAACTTCTCCCAGAAATTTCAAGGTAAGATGAAGATTAGAAAGAGAAACAAGTTTCAAGTCAGCGCCAGTTTCAGATAAAGCTTCTAACACTGGCTTCATTCCATCCTTGATCTTCTCAGAAACAGGTACTGCGACAAAAAGCCGTTTCATTTCTCTTCGCCGAAATCTTCCGTCTCTTCAAATTTCTGTTCAGGCTCTTCTTCTGCTTCCTGCAGTTCTCTCGCAGAAACAGTAGCATATTTGCTATTTTCCGGCCTTTCCAGCTTCTTGACCACTTCAGCAAAACCTACATTAGGCAGGACTTTAGTCACTCTGACTTTCACATAGTCGCCTTTCTTGGTTCCAGAAACAAATAATACAAATCCTTTCACTTTAGCTATGCCGTCGCCCTTTCCGCCGACCGCATTTACGTATACATCATACTCTTCTCCCACTTTCACGGGAGCTTCTTGTTCATTCATAGATACATTCCTCCGTACATTGTTTATGCCTCATAAAAAAGAAGGTTACTATAAAAACGTTTAGCTTGAAAGGTCTTGTCCAGAAAGCCGCCCGCCTGGTCAAGATGCGAAGGAGCTAAACCTTTGCTTGCATGCAATTGAGTTACTTTTTCCTTCAAGATGCTGCGAGAAAAAGGCGACTGAGCGACCAGGGCTGGCTTTTCCTTCAATTATAAACAGAGCCTTCTTAAACCATAAAATAGTTCTTTTTAAGTGCAGATAATCTTATATATCCCTTCTAAGCCAAAACGTCTATGATCATAGGGATAACCGGAACCATCAGGAGCGGCAAGGATACCGTTGCAAATTATCTTGTTTCCAAAGGATTTACCCATTATTCTCTTTCAGATTACATACGCAAAGTTGTAAGAGAACAAGGATTGGATCAGACCGACAGGTCAATATTGCAGAGAGCCGCAAATGAATTACGCGCTAAAAACGGTCCAGGATACCTGGCTGAAAAAGCATTGGAAGGATTCCTGCCAAAAACTAATTACGCTATCAGTTCCATCCGCAACCCTTCAGAGATACAGATATTGAGAAGAAACAGCGGATTTACTTTAATCTCCATCGATGCGCCTTTGGAAGACCGATATAAAAGGGCATTATTGGCGGGAGATAAAAAATACCAGACCTTTGAAGAATTTGTTGCATCAGAACAGTATGAAAAAAGCAGCGATCCAAACGGCCAGCAGCTGCACACCTGCATGGACATGGCGGATTATCATATTTCCAATCCGGGATCAGAGAGCATCCCTGATTTAGAACGAAAGATAGATGAATTGCTCTATAAGCTAGGAGATAAAAGATGACCGCTAAAAGACTTGATGCTATAAGCAAAGAAGATTGGTACATGGTTACTGCCATGTTAGCTGCGCAAAGAAGCAAAGACCCCAATACGCAGGTAGGCGCATGCATTGTCAATCCCTCAGGGATCATAGTCGCTACAGGATACAATGGTCTTCCCAGAGGATGCAGTGATGATGAGTTTCCTTGGACCAGAGAAGCTCAAAATCCCTTAGATACAAAATACCTTTATGTGGTCCATGCCGAATCAAATGCCATATTAAACAAAAATACCGCTTCGCTTGAAGGAGGCTTATTATATGGTACTTTATTTCCCTGTAATGAATGCGCAAAACTGATTATACAGGTAGGCATAGAAGAAGTGATTTATTTTAGTGACAAATATCATGATACTGACCAAAGTATCGCTTCACGAAGGATGCTAGATGCAGCTAAGGTAAGCTATAGGCAATACTGTGGTAAACTAAAACAGATAAGGCTTGATTTTGAAAGTTGATTTGCCTGACTGGACATTACATTCGTTCTATGATTTTTTCTCCTTTTGCGTGTGCAACGGTGTAGATCGTGCCTTGAGGATTAACCTTGGTTTGCAGCATAGCCGACGCATCGGTAACATATACATTATCTAATTTTTTTATCTGTCCAGTAGCATGGTCCTCTACGCTATCATATGCTGTTGCAAATAGGTGCACGCTTGACGTCGGAAACAGATGGTTAAGGTTCCCCAGATAATTTCTATAGCTGTTAAAATGATCTGCATGTATCCAGCCGCGTTTTTCCATCTCGGCATGTTTTTTGTCGCCAGAAGAAAATAATGGATATACATTTGTACGGAAATAATGCTCTCCTTTTTCACTTGCCCAGATTTCCATCATCTCACATACGGTATTCCTTATCAATCTTTGATCGCGCTCACTATGCTGGTATCTGATGATCGTCCCACCAAAACTTTTTTTGACGCTTCCGCATAATGGCATATCTTGAACGATAGCGCCAAGCACTTCGATCTGTGGATATTCTTCTACGTATCGCCTTAAGGACTCTCCATGCATGTTGGTTGCAAGAAGCGCTAATACTCCTGAGCTAGGATGAGCGCATTCCGCCGTACCACCGCATTTTAATGGAGTCATTATGCCTTGGGGCAGGCCTCTGTCTGCATATACTGGTTCTGGATTCAAACGATACACTTCAGTCTGCGTATGACAAAGAAATTGGTCGCCAGCCGGTATTCCGGAGTTTAGCAGTAGTTTAGCTGTGCCGATCGCGCCGCCCGCCACCACTACGACGCCATCTTTTTCTAGCTGGATTGATATTTTTCTGCCCCGATTTATAATATCGACAGCTTCTGCTTTTCTCTTTCTAATTTGTATTTTAACTGCGCTGGTATCACCGAGAACAAAGGCATTACCATATAATTCTTGATTAAGGATCTCAACAAGCCCAACATTGTCAGGGGACTTCTTTGCGCCGATCAAGCACCCTAAGTAGCAAGCGGCCCTGCCAGTGCAGGCATCCTCGCCGGACCAACTTCTGGATGAGTTCAACGTTCTGACATCATAACCCAATTCTTTGGCAAGCTTAAAATATTTTTTTTGCGTACTATTGACTGCGCCTAGCGGAACTTTTGAGACTGAGTAATCTGATTTTACTTGCGCGAGTATTCTTTCAAACCTTGCTAGGTCACCATCGAAATGCCTGGATATGACTTCATCTCGAAATGATCCCTGCACGTCCTCGAATGTACCGCTATTTACTCTTGCAGAGCCGCCCATGACCCTTCCTGTCAATAGGGGAAAAGTATTGCCTCCCTTCCCCAAGGCATATTGTACTCCGCCCCCGGTATATAGATGCGTAAATGTCTCACTTGGAGTCATGGCGCCAAGCTGGGAGGTAGTATATTCTTTTCCTTCTTCTATCAATAATAGTTTTAAACTTGGGTCTTTTCTTAGCATGGCAACGGCAGCTTCGCTTCCGCCAGGACCTGAACCGATAACTATTACATCATATTTTTGATCCAGCTGCTTTGTAAAAATTTCAAAATAATGCTCATTATCGCGGAGCGACGGCGCCATTCTCATCCTGGAACCCTCTCTAACTATGCGAGGCTGGTCATCGATCCGCAAAGCAAGGGGCATCCTTGATGCGTTTAGCACTTGAGCGACCGAGGTTGATCCTAGCTTATGGGCTAGATCAAATATGAATTTATTCCTTAGAAGATAGCTGGGTAATGCTATCCCCAAGTATACCGAAAGGGGAAGAACACCTAAAGATTGTTTAATCCTATCTTCAAATTCTTTCTCATTCCGACCACTAGATTCTCCAAGATCAATAGAACCAGAATCTGTGCTTTGAAAATTATTTGGTGGCAGGAAAAGATCCATCTCTTTTTTTATGTTTTCAATGAGCGTATCTTCTTTCATAAGAACTTTCAGTGAACGTTTTATAATTTTTTCTAGTATCGATGTCATGGTGTTAAGATGGATAGAGCTCCTTTACTATTAACTATGCTTTAACTTGGAAAAAAAATATTTGACGCAGTTTATAAAGATGATGGAAGCTTTTTAAATTTTATTAGATGAAAAGGAGGAAGCCATTTAGGATGAGCTTATTTTGACGATCTTATTTGTGAAATAACCGATAAGAGCAAATAAAAAATAAAAAAAATTAAAATTATTCTGCATCGCGTATGCCGCCTTCTAATACTTCAAAGCAGCATTCTCCGTCAGGAAGGTTAGGCGCATCGATAAGTTTAGCCACTCTGGTGCCTTTCTTTCCCTTACGCAGATAGATCCTAAACGTAGATGCATGCGCTACTATATGCCCGCCAATTGAAGTGGTAGGATCGCCGAAGAACTGGTCCGGCTTAGCCATGACTTGATTGGTCACATAGACACATAGATTATGTGAACTTGCTACTTTTGCTAAATTATGCATATGCCGATTCAATTTCTGCTGCCTTTCAGCTAAAGTTCCTCTGCCTATGAATTCAGCCCTGAAGTGAGAAGTCAATGAGTCAACCACTACTAGACGCACATTCTTCCCTTGCTTGGTCACAAGATCGTCTATTTTTTCCGTCAACAGCATCTGATGATCAGAGTTATAAGCCCTTGCCACCATTATCCTGGAAAGCGCATCGTCTGCATCCATGCCTGCGCCTTCAGCAAATTGCCTTATCCTTTCCGGCCTGAAAGTATTTTCAGTATCGATATAGACTACTGTTGCTGAAGGATCATCTTTCATAGTATTTACCGCTAAGAGATGGCCTATCTGGGTTTTGCCTGAACCGAATTCTCCGAAGCATTCAGTTATCGCTCCGCTTTCAAAACCGCCGCCCATCAGTGCATCAAACTTTACGGATCCAGTCGATAATTTTATGACGGATTCTCTTCTACGCATGACATCTGTGCCGGTTTCAAATCCCATCTTCATACTGTCTCTTGCTGCGTTGATCATCTTTCTGGCTACCGCTTCTGAGACCCCAGTTACTTCCATAAGTTCCCCTAATGTAGATACAGCTACGGACATCAGGTCATGATATCCTGCGCTTTCTAACTTTTCTGCGGTAGCTGCGCCAACACCCGGTAAATCAGTCAATGATAGTTTTTCCATTTTTAACACCACTTTAGTTTCTGTCATATTTACATGCCTCCTTTAAATAAATCTTGCTCCTGCAGTACTACAAATTCGTATGCTTTCTGCAGAACTACCTGCGCCTTAGGCAGATCGGCTATACGCATAGAATTGGTAGACTGCCATTTTCCAGCCTTATCAGTGTAACTGCGCTCAATGGAGATGGTCTTATACTCTGATTCTTCTCCGTTTGCTTTTTGGCTTTTATTGTGCCATACTGTCGCAGAAATAGCTCCTGCCCTAAACTTCTTTTCAGGAAAATTTCCCTGTACTTCTTTTGTTGTCATTTTTTATGACCTCTTGCTTTCGCATTTTATTTCAGACCGCAGCCAATTTTGACTGCGGCGAGGCGCAACTCATTTTTGAGCTGCTGGGATACTAAGGCTGAGGGTTGTTTATAAGTTCCAGCCGAGGTTGTCCAGTGCGGGAGAAGTAAGGACTAAACGATTAAAAGTAAGAAATTTTCAAGTATTAAGGCTTAATGCACTAGACAAATAAGCTGTCCAGTGGGGTGTCTGGTTATGCCCCAAATAATTTGTATATCATTAACCATCAAAAAACATAAATACTGTTTTAATCAACCTTAAGTTATGGATTCTTACCTTAAATGTGAATATGCTCCTGGTCTATTCAGCCATGAACACTTAATCACCTTTAATAGTTCGCGGCAATATGAGGGTTGGATGTTTGTAAACAAGAATGATGTTACTCCCATCACAGAAAAAGAAGGGTTAGTTAAATTATTAGGCGTTATAGAAATTGACCTAGAGCATTCCCGTGTCTTCATCAATGATGTTGGTGACCATAGGATTTCTAACCGAGTAGTGCCAAGAGAAGAAGTTGTCTTTAAATGATTGATTTGTTGGCAATCAATCACTTAGAATTCTCTTTTTCCAATCTGGCCAATTCTTCTTCCGGTTTAGCTTTTGCGACCATCTGCACATTGAACTCTAATCTCTGAAACATATCATTCTTCTTGACCTGCCCTAGAAACTTAAGCTGTTCGCCCAGCAGGTCAGATTTTATCTCTTCAAATAGAGAAGCATTATCTTTATACTTTTGTATATCTTCTTCTGTTTTTCCTAAAAGATGATTGGTTTGATTCTTCCATAAGACGCTGCGTATATTGCCGGTGCCGTCATCTAAAACAACATTCATGACATAAGATAAGACTGGCTTGACTGATCCATGCTCCGCACAGCTGAATAACCCGCCGGCTTCTGCCAGGCGCTTGTTGCATTCAGGACATACTGAAAAAAAGCGTGGATCAAAAATTTGCACTACAGTCCCCATTATTTCCGCTCCCGAATCGCCTTCCTTAAGCTCTTCGATCTTCTTGCGCTGGTAGGAAGTACCTTCACGCACCGTCTTGACCGTCTCTCCTTCCGGATTTATTTCTATGCTTCCCTGATTTCCCAGATGGATCTCACGGTCATTATTATTGGTTTCACGTACATAGGCATCTTTTACAAAAAGGATATCTCCTTCAGATACCTGCTTCAATAGGTCTACCTGCTCGTTCCAGAAAACTACCCTGACTGTGCCAGTCTCGTCACCAAGGACTATGGAACATACTCTTCCGCTGCGGTTTTCTTTTGCGAATTCCCGCGCTTCGAATTTCCTTATGACTTTGCCGACCGCGCTGACATTGCGCATTCCGGCATACACTTCTTTTATTTTCAGCTTTTTGCTGGTCAATGACGTTAATTCCACACCCAGCTCATTGGAGATGATATGCGCCGCCCCTTCCTCACTGATGAGGCCGGAAAGCTCATTGATCTTCAGCTTCATGCGCTGCTCTAATTCATCTGCGGTGATCTTTCCGCTGGCAAGAATCTTCTCTTTGATCTCTGATAATGGTATCTTATACATGATTATGAACTTACAAAAAACATTTATAATGATTTAGATAGTTGAGGATATAGTAAAAAACTATACCAATAGCGCCGGATTCAGCGGCGGAGTCACGAAATCCAATCCAAAGCGATATCGAACCGGAACATCTTTCTCTCCGTCAAATAAACTATATTCCCCCGGACTTTCTGCGCAGAAAACTACTTTCCGATCCTCCTCCCGATACTTATCTTCATCACAATCGTTGAATCTCCAGTTGGCTGGCTTCATCTCAGTTATGCATTCTTCCAGTTTTTCCTGCCATTTGCATTTCTCCACTATCGCATGGGCTTCATTTTGAAGCAGGAAATAATCATCAAAATTATAATTCATATCCACCCTGAAATGCGGCTTGACAGTATATTTGGTCACTAATCCATTATATACCACGATATCACCGGTGGCACTGCCGATCAGTTCTTCACCCTGGCGGGAGACCAGATAATATTCATCGCCGCCATATTTCATGACAAAAATATCTTTGAAAGCTGCATTTATCTCTTCATCCACATTTAAAAAACAGAATTTTTTTTCATTGTTCCAATACTGCACTCCATCGTATGAGCCGCAGGGAGATTCCTTAGAGAAGCCCGCCTGCTGTGAAAGCATTATTGCCATATCCCCACCTGCCAGCAAAGCAGTCTGCTGCACTTGTAATAATTGTTTTTCAGCTCCTTGATAATAATCGCGTAAAAAACTTATCTGCCATTCACCTTTGGTCTGCATCCCGATCTGTGAAGTATAACTCATCAGCGCGAATGAGCCTACCGCTAACAGAAGCCCAAAGACTATCCAATGGAACAAAGCTCCTTTTTTAGACCTCATGACCATATCATCACCACGGTAACTGAAGGAACTTTTTTACCATCATAATTAGGAAAAGTTGCCATATCCTGGCTTCCTTTGACTAAAACTACTTTGTCATTTTCTGAATCCACTAGAGTGGCCGCAGCGCTGTTGGCATAATAAAACAATGATTTGGCCCCATTTGCGTTCACATCTGCGGCGTTTTTATATACTGCCATGGAACCTTTCAGTTCATTCTTTTCAAAATATTCGCGCGTTTTCTCCTCAAACAAAGCCTCATTGTTTGTATTAACTGCTATAAGTACCACATCTTTCATGGGAATAATTTTCTCTTGAAAAATGACTGGATAAGCCAGATAGTGCCTTAACGATTCACCTACCTGATAAGATTCCATCTGTGCCAGAGCAACTTCCTTTTTTTCAGAAGAATTTAGATTGAAAACTATCGATAATATGAAAATCACGAAAAATAAGGCGATCACTGTGAACAATAGATCTGAAAAATCATCCATCATCGCTTTCTTGTTCATGTTGTTACCTGCACATATATTACTAACCTTGTCGGCTGCATCAGATCTCCTGAACGCACTAATACATTTTTATAGACTGTGAAATCCACTACATTAAAATAATTGTTAGTCATCAGTATTTTCTGCTTGCCGTCTAAGGCTGGAGTATAACCTTCCAGATCCAATCCAAAATTAAGATCCTTAAAACCTTTTTCCTTCTCGGTAGCATAACACTTATCCAGCCTTTCCTGAGTGAACTTGCTGACATCTATCACTCCTGGGAACGCCCGCCCGTTATTGGCGTCTTGATATGCGAAACAATCGGGATTATTGACAAAACGCAGGATTATCAGTTCTGCCTGCAGCTCATCAGGAACCTCTACCAATTCTTTCTGATACGACCTCAGCATGAAGACTAAAGATAATAAGACTATAATAGCCACTACCCCGATGATCATCCAGAATATCTGTTTTCTGGTAAAATCGAAAATATCGCTTTCGCTCATGAAGTTTCACCCTGCATGATAAACTCCCCGCCGCTGCCGTCGGCAAGGCCTTTAAGCATTTTTTTGCCCTTTTCTTTCTCTTCCTTGGCGCGAGGAGAATCTTTCGGATCCAGCTCAAAAAATCCTATGGTGTTTATTTTTACATTATTTTTGTTAAGCTCACTTATCTTTTTTATAAGCTCATCCGGTTCGGTATATCCTACCGGAAAATTTGGCAGACCATCTGTAAGCAAGAAGATGGTGTCTACGCCTTCAAATGACAGCGCCTTTTTCAGCGGGTCATACAGGTTAGTGCCGTCCCAGGGATAGAATGTATCGACATATGCTGAGGCTTGTTTGCGTGTTTCTGTATTCAATTCTTTCATAGAAGCAGAGAATACATCCTTATTTGAAGCTTCACCGTGGAATAAGATCAGATTAAATTTCTTGCCGTCTGGCAATTGTTCCAGAACTGCCTTGAACTGCCATCTGGCCACATCTATTTTTCTAGTCCCATTCTGTTTGACATTGGCTTGCATTTCCGACAAAACCCATTCTGAAGGCTTTTTCATGGAATCGGAACGGTCGATTATAAAAACGATGCCGTTTCCGGTAACCGGTATCCCAAAAAATGAAGGCCCTTCTATCTTAGGTTTTGCCTGCTTTTCTTCGGCTGGCTTCGGCATCTCGCATTCTCTCAATAGTATATTTCTTTTGGATTTTTCCAGACACAATGATTCTGTTCCTTCTAATGTTCCGAAAGCATCATACCCTTCCGGCAGAGAGAATCTAGTAGTCACATGATTCTGCTCTCCTTCACCAGTAACAGATACCGTTATCGAGATCGCATTCAGCACGAACGAATATTTAGATACATTAGCAGGATATTTAACTACCGCATCTCCCGGCACTCCCACTAAAGTATCGATCATCATCTTGAGATCTTCAGCTAAGTTTACTTTATTGGCCGCTTCTGAACCAGCATACCTGCCGGAGATCCCCATCATCGTAAAGATTATGAAAAGAACTAGGAGCACTTCAAATACCATCATCAAGGTGCTGGTAGCTTTACTGTTCACTGATCTCACCGGCTATCCTTATGCTATCTTCAAATTTGGTCAGGTCTAATACGCTCCGCCGTGGGATAGACGCCGCTTCCTGTCCGCCGTAAACTAGTTCAGCGCCTGCGGATTTACCTAAATTTCTGTCGATCATGAAACCGCCAGAAC
Source organism: uncultured Methanosarcinales archaeon (assembly GCA_964357125.1). Classification (GTDB taxonomy): domain Archaea; phylum Nanobdellota; class Nanobdellia; order Woesearchaeales; family GW2011-AR9; genus JACPIL01. The sequence continues at coordinate 18,222 of CAYHKV010000002.1, forward strand.
ATACATAAGTGTAAATATTTTCTCCTTCTTCGCCGACAGTCGGTTTGCCTATGTTACAGGATTCTATCTCAAGATCATAATCTAAGTCTGTGCATAATACATCCTGCGGAGTCGCAAGGATAGATTCATCATCTTCCTTTGTAAATTGAGCGGTTCTCAAGAGACAGAGGCAATTCTTATCTTCATAAAGACATTGCGCAGGACGGGAGATCCGCAGAACATAATCGCCAAGCTTTGAATTGGCATTGACAGCCATCTCTTTTTTGTCTTTTTCAAAAAATACTATCGCGCTCCCTTCGTCCAATATGAGCAGCAGCCCTTTCCGTTCGCCTGTTTTTGCTTCATTGGCGAAATCCGTAAGTTCTTTGATGATATCCACAAAATTATCCCTTGCCTGTTCGCTGAACTGTAATAATCTGGAAGATATTGCGCAAGCAGGGATAAAGATGATCAGGGCTAGGATTAAGGTAGTTAAGAAATGCACCATTATCCCTTTTTTTGATATCATCTTTTGAAGTTTGAACCCCACAACTTTAACTTTATTATTCCTGCTTCCAATCTACACCATCGCATCCGTAAGTTAAAGATCCGTATAGGCCGTTAGAGCCTTTGGTTTCTTCGGTGCAGGTTATACCGAAAATGGCATCTAAGCTCTCCTGCGTCACGACTACCCATTCTTGGTCTTTACATACGTAATCTTCCCCGTTTATGAAATCAGGAAAGCTTTTCCCTTCATTATTGCTCTGGCAGGCATGCCAGAATCCTTTATTGCAGATCAATGAACCGTATTCAGCTTTAGATTTCCAGACCCAGTCGCTGAAAAGATTTTTTGGATCTATATCATTATCTTTGCTGAGATATTTGTTCTTGCTCGAATCCGTAATGCTCAAAGCTGCGTAGTCGCTTACACTGACTATCGTTCCGTCGCTGACCACTGCCTGCCCGCAACCATTGCCAGAGCTCCAATCATATTGGTTAGCCATTACCCAGCATCCGGCATTTTCTACTGATTTAAGGTCTTGTATGACTAAATTGTTGCAATCAGAAGCAGAGCCGGCATCGGGACAATCTAAGCCCACAAACCCTGCAGATCGGAAGAGCCACACGTCTGAACTCCAGT
>CAYHKV010000003.1:0-11627 GCA_964357125.1 uncultured Methanosarcinales archaeon
AATATTGCCATAACCGCCATGACCGGAAAAGGCGATGAAGAAAAAAAAGATATACTTTCAGAATTGATATACAAAGCGGTAAAAACAGTAGCACATGAAGGGAAGATACATCTTGATGACATAAAAGTGGAGACCATAGTCGGGGAGAGCGTCGATTCAAGCGAATTGGTGCAAGGGATAGTATTGGACAAAGAACGTGTGCACTCTTCAATGCCAGAAAAGATTGAGAATGCGAAAATAGCATTATTAGATGCAGCATTGGAAATAAGGAATACCGAGATAGATGCAAAATACAGATCACCGATCCCATGCAGCTGAATATGTTCCTGGAGCAGGAAGAAAAAACTTTGCGTGACATGGTCGAGATAATCGCACGCACCGGCGCATCGGTGTTGTTATGCCAAAAAGGCATCGATGATGTGGCCCAGCATTTCTTAGCCAAGAAAAAAATATTGGCTGTACGCAGGGTAAAGAAAAGCGATATGGAAAAATTAGTCCGGGCTACCGGCGCTAAAATAGTCTCCAACTGGAAAGAGCTGAATGCAGGAGATTTGGGCGATGCCGGGACAGTCCGCCAGGAAAAGATGCGTGATGAAGACATGATATTCGTTGAAAAATGCCCTAATGCAAAAGCAGTAACCTTGCTTATCAGAGGCGGAACAACTCACGTCGCAGAAGAGATCAAAAGAGCAGTAACTGATGCATTAGGCGATGTGGCCGCCGCTTTAAAAGAAGGCGCAGTAGTGGCCGGCGCAGGAGCGGTAGAGATGGAGCTGGCCAAAGAACTGCGGAAATATGCTTCAACTTTGCATGGAAGAGAGCAGTTGGCCGCGCAGGCGTTTGCAGAAGCTATGGAAGTCATCCCCAGGACATTGGCAGAAAATGCCGGATTAGATCCTATAGATGTACTTACAAAATTACGTTCAGCGCATGATCGCGGACAATCTAAAGCAGGCATAAATGTTTTTTCAGGAGAAGTCATGGATGCCTGGGATGCTGGAGTTATAGAACCGCTGAAAGTAAAAACCTTAGCCTTAAGCAGCGCGGCAGAAGTAGCAGAGATGATCCTGCGCATAGATGATGTCATTTTAGGCAAGAAACAGGAGACGCTGAACAGGATGGCAAATCCGAATATGGATAATATGTGAGCTGCTGAGTAATCTACAAACTGGCTTGTCCAGAATGGAAGAGAAAGCCGCCCTGGCCGGCTCTTTCGCCTTTTTCTCGCAATTTATGATAAGGAAAAAGTAACTTAATTTTGTCTGACGAATGTAATAGCTCAGAGCCATCTTGGCCAGGCGGGCGGCTTTCTGGACAAGCCCTTTACAAACACAAACCTTTTTAATATTCTTATTTATTTCTCAGGTATGAACTGCCAAAAGATTATTCCGTTCCTCCATTTCATATTATTACCTTTTGTGCTTTATTTTGTCATTTCCAAAAATCCAACAATTGCTTTCTTATTGCTGTTCATCTCTATCTTAAGTGATATAGCCGGAAAAATAGCGCGGAAATCACACTCTACTTCTTTCCTCCATCCATTCTCTGATAAAATAATCGTCTTAGCGGTATTTCTGGTATTTTTACAGCAGGGATTATTTCCTGCGCTAGTGGTAGGAATATTTATCCTGCGCGATCTCATCATCGGGTTCATAAGGATGATCGCTGCACGTGATGACGTAGTTATCAGAGGAGAATTATATGGTAAGACCATAACTTCACTTCAGTTTATCATCATATTCTTAGTCTTAAGCGAGGAGATATTTACGCAATTAATCGATCCTTTAACCTTAGTCATAAAATTGTTTACTATTTCTGCCTTGTCGTTAGGGTCGATCTCTGTAATCCATTATGGTATCGTGTATGTAAAAGGGATGAACCTGCGCCGGCAGTCTGGAAAAAAAGTAAGTTCAGAAAAGATAGTCATCTTGGCCAATAAGAGATCCGGCGGATATCGCGATGTCTACAGGAGGCACCTTCTTAAAAAGTTTGCAAAAAGAAGGAATGCCGCCATATATTATCTGCCTCCGGATAATCTGTTTAAAGATGCAGGTAAAATAACTAAGGATATTGACCATATAATAATCGCCGGGGGTGACGGAACATTTGAAGCAGCATTGAATCACAAACCATTCCATGAAAAAAGTCTTGGATTTTTCCCTTTAGGCGCGGGAAACAGCTTTTATTCTTATTTTTACAAAGGCAAGAAATTTGAATATCTGCGTTCAAGATTCCAATTCAATGAAGTGCCGTTAGATGTCATTGAAATGCGATGGCGGGGAGGCAAGAAAGAAACTCTATTTTTAAGCGCAGGGATCGATGCAGAAGTAGCTAAAGAGATGAGCAGCATGAAAAGGCATTCTTTCGAAGGATATTTTAAAGCATCAGCAAAAGTGGTATTTGGGCCCAGGTTAGGATATGATCTGGAATGTGATACAGACGGGAAAAATTATCATTGGAAAAATGCGGTTACTTTAATTTTAGGAAAAGTGCCATATATCGGATACGGCATAAGGTCATTGCTCGGAAAGAGCAAAGAAGATGATGGGTATATCGATGGCATGGTCTGTGTAAATACTCATTCTGCGTTATTTAACAAGGGGCTCAGATTCTGGGCTTTGATATTGACTCAATTAGGGTTGGTCAAAGCGCCTCTTCTGCCGTTGCGGGGCAGGGAATTCGAGATCAAAAGCAGCGCTAAATTTCCCTTACAGGCAGGGGGGGAATTTTTAGGATATACTGACCGGCTGTCAGTCAAAGTAAGCCGAAAGCAGAAAGTATTGATGATATGATAAATAAGTTTTATAAAATAGAGCACTAATTTATGGTAATAATGGCGGCTGTAGTATAACGGTTAGTATCGGGGACTGTGGCGGCCGATTCAGTTCGGCTGTAGAAATCCCTGGGAGGGAGTTCGATTCTCCCCAGCCGCCCCATTTTTTTTGACCAGGCTTACCACATTCTTTATATACTAAAACGCTTTCTTTTTAGTTATGGCTCTTGACCCCTTTGAAGGGATTATGCTTCTTCTGGTAGCGCTTTCAGCTGTATTCGCAGCAGTGGCCGGCTTAATAACTTTAGAAGGTTTTTTTAGAAACAAGTTAAAACAATTATTTGATGATGTGAATTTCTTTATATTCTTCTTTTTAGTTATGGGGTATTTCCTTTATGCTTTAGGTGAAATCTCTTGGTACTTAGTAACTAATTTTGTGCAAGGTTTCAGCGGCACCGGGGTGCAGGATATCTATTGGCTGGCCGGAGCATTGTTGATATTGGTCTCTTTTATCACCTTAAGTACACATATGTTCAGGGAACATCCGCATCATAGGAACATGCTTGCTTTGGTCGTGATAGGCATGATTTTAGTGATTTCAGTCTTATTGATCATCTTCAGTACAGCAGGTTCAGAGGGAACTTACGTTTTCAGTTATATCTATCCGATCCTAAGCGCTCTTATCGTCTCTTTTTCATCAAGCATATTTTTCTTTTTCGGTGAGCTGGGGGGTTACGGCAGGGCATTGCTGTTCTTCTTTTTGGCCAGCAGCGCGATATTGCTAGGCGACATCTTATTCCATTATACGGCCGCACAGGAAATTTATGGGATTGCAGGAATGATGACTGATGTGTTCTATCTTTCCGGTTATGCGCTAAGCGGGATAGCTTTTATCTATCTGCGGCTGCACATGAATACTATTTCATTGGAAGAATAAGGCCTGTCTGATCAATTTATTTAGATAAAAGATGCACTCCAGCTGGCTATAAAAAAATAAAATTAAATCTTTGCTTCGGCAGATTCTTTATTCTCATCTTTGATCTTATCTTTCTTTCGTATGAAATCAAGAGAATAAGCATCTGTTCCATGCAGGAAGACAGAAGCTGTAGCGATAGTCAAAGCCAGATCCCTTGCTCCTACCGCTCCATAACCGACGATAGTGACTATGTGAAGCAGATGCAGGCTTAGCAAAAAAGCTACTAGCCTGGTGTATAATCCTAGGAGCAGTAAAGCTGCCAAGATGATCTCCAGAACTCCATTAAAATATATCAGTGTAGAAGGAGAGAACGGCATAAGCGCTTGCAGGTATGATGGTACCATCTTAGTCCAACCGGCCGGATTTTTGATTTGAGAAAAACCAAACCATAAGAAGACTAAGGCAATCCCGATTCTCAATACCAATGGCGAATATGTGCTTAATTTCTCTAGATTCATCCCAAATCCCCTTTATATTTTCCTTCTTTAATCAGCTTTCCTACTTGGTATGTCCCATGCTGGCCTTTAAATGCTGTTTCAAATTCGCTGGAAGTTCCACAGTAAGGAAGGATTGCATCTGCTGAACCAGGATGTTTTGGCAGCCAGGCTGTTATATCGTATGCCTTCCCTTGATAACCGACCCAACAGTCTGATAAAGCGTTATGCTTAGACAGATCAACAGAAAATATTTTTATAGCACTAGAATCAGAAACTGTGGCTCCTGTCGCTCTGTTTTCAAGATTTTTTGGTGTCTGCTGGTTAGCAGGGTATAAAAATACAATCAAACCCACCATAATGACTATAGCCAAGGTATAAATTACAATACTGGATTTTCGCATAGTTTGAGTGAGATAAGTATTCCTTTTTAAATTATACGAATCTAGTCTTTTTTTAGCATACTCCCATGACAAGCAGAATATATATAAAATAGCAAATACTTCTGGTTAAACATGGAACTTCAAAATGCTAAAGGCGTACGAGATCTACTGCCGGAAGAGAAGATACTCAAGAATCAAATAGTTGGGACTATCACCAAAACTTTTGAATTATACGGCTTTGCTCCTTTTGAAACACCAATCTTGGAACGCTATGAGACTTTAGCGGCTAAGTTTGCGGCAGGGACAGAAAGCGACGCGCTTAAGGAAACCTTCAAGCTGGAAGATCAGGGCGGCAGGAGATTAGGATTAAGGTTTGAATTCACCACCTCATTAGGCCGTTTTGCGGCGCAAAATCAGGCTCTAAAGATGCCTTTGAAATTATATCAGGCAGGCAACGTATTCCGCGACGGACCAATTAAATTAGGCCGGGAAAGGGAATTCTGGCAGGCTGACGCAGACATACTTGGGGCTGCTTCTATGCTGGCAGAAACAGAAATAATCGCATTATTAGATGATATCTTAAAGCAGTTGAAATTTAATTTTGTCATCAAGCTGAACAGTAGGAAAATATTAAACGGGATCCTAAAACAATCAGGAATCAAAGAGATCAAGGAAGCATTGATCGCCATCGATAAATTAGATAAGGTCGGTAAAAATGGAGTTGCCCAAGAATTAAAACAGAAAGGTTACACCAAGCAGCAGATAGATGAATTGTTCTCTTTCTTGACTAAAGGAGTAACTCTTGCTTCATTACAGAAAAAGGTAACTGATGAAGAAGGCAAACAAGGCATCGCAGAGTTAGAAGAATTATTTAGCTATTTAAAAGAAATTGATGTTAAAGAAGTAGAGTTTGACCTTTCTCTGGCACGTGGGCAGGCCTATTATACAGGTACGGTTATAGAAGCTTACCTTAAAGAAGGCGCCATCACTTCTTCCATAGCTTCCGGAGGAAGATATGATAATATGATCGGCTCCTTCATGGGCGGAGGAAGGGAATGTCCTGCGGTAGGGATATCTTTCGGAATAACGCCGATACTTGAACAGATGAAGTCGCAGAACAAACTTGATAAAAAGACTCCTGCAAAAGTGTTGGTAATCCCGATCAATACGATAAATGAATCGTTAAAGATTGTGCAGGAATTACGTCAGAACTGTATCAATTCCGATTTCGCATCAGCAAAAAAAGGAGTAAGCAAGAACTTGGAGTATGCCAACGCGTTAGGCATTCAGTATGTAGTTATAATCGGTGAAGATGAATTAAAGAAGAAGAAAATCCTGCTGAAAGATATGGTTTCTGGAACAGAACAATTGTTATCTTTGAAAGAATTGGTCAAAAAATTATCATGAATCCTAAATACTTAAAGCTTCTTGGAATAGGGGTGTTGGTATTGTTATTGTTGAACCTGCTCTTGTTCGCATTGGGAAATATAAATCTAACTGTATTCTGGGGTATCATTGCAGCAGGACTGTTGTTTGTATATGTGATACTGCCGAGACTGAAGAAATGATTACCACCCATCTTCTTCGTGTCTTGTATAAACTATCGGTTTGTCTTTGACGATCATAGAATGCTCAAACTGAGAGACCAATCCGTTGGAAATCTCTGCCAAGGGCGGATAGGATTGCACTATATCCAGCTGCTGTAATTCTCGCAATCCAAATGCGGCAGTCCCTTTTCCAAATTGACGGGTAAGCCATCTGGTAGTGAATGGAAGGCCATTCTGTGGTTTGACGAAATCCAATATTTTTCTGGCATTAGGTGAACGTGGAACTCTATCTTTATGCACCATGAAAATAGTTGCAAGTCCTCGGTCGCGGATCAATCCATGTCCCGGAGTTACGAAAGGCTCGATAGCTATCTGCCAGTTTTCTTTTAACTCAGTCTTGTCTTTATTGTTGAAACTGGGAATGGATATTCCTCCGTGCACTTTGTAGCGTTCAAGAGTGTGTCCGGAAAGATTTTTTACAGTAGTAAAACCTAGTGCTTCTGCTTCTGAGAATTGTGCTTCTCCCAGCTGCCATAACGGAGTTCCTGGCCGGACTAACTTGATAGCCGACCTTAATGCGTTCTGGGCAGCTTTGACTAAATCTTTATGTTCATCTGAAGAACCAACAATTACCGTCATGGCATTATCTGCGAGATGACCATCTACATGGACACCTATGTCTACTTTGATGATGTCTCCTTCTTTAGAGATGGATAAATCATCTTCAGTAGGGCAATAATGCGCAGCTACATCATTTACGGCCATCTGGGCCCAGGCGATCTGCCCGCCTAATTCCTTGATACGCTTTTCACAATGATCCATGACCTGGAGATATGAAGTTTCGGGCTTGGAAAGTTTTAATGCGCCCTCTCTTCTGACTTGCGCAGCTATGCTTCCTGCTTTCAGGAGCTTCTGCTGGATTTCTGGATTCATGGTTGCCTCTCATCTAAGTAGGTATAAATATCTTTTGATATATTTGTGTATGATAAGGCTTTATTTCAGTAATGGTATCGGTATTTTAAATACTATTTTAGTAATGATGGTCTCGTCATGTAAATTTCCTTTAGCGCAATGCACGTCTTCTGGATAAAAAAGCACAAATTGCCTTTCTGATAATATTATTTTAGAATAATGCGGCGGATGGTGGTATAACAAACAATCTTCTTCAGAAGCATAGGGCTTAGAAATTTCCAATCCAAAATCTGAAGTAAATCCCAACACTTCTTTTCCTGAAACTAAATAATGAAGATCAAGATGTTTTCGATGCGCTTCAAATTGCTGTCCTTTCAGGCTCCTGGAATTAGTTTTTATGGCAATAGCAAAAATCCCCTGGGGTAAAGTATATTTTTCTGTCTGAAGAGGGTCAATAGTTGTATTTTGTAAAAAACCAAGGATAGGCTGTACAATCTCAGCTCTTAAATGTAAATGTAAGTCTTCAATATCCCCAGAAATCATGTTGTTTCTCCAAATCTGTATAATTTTTAACTTTTAATATCACTTCCAGCGATCACTTTTATAGGAAATCACTCAAATAATCGTAAGATTATGGCTTAAGTGATTTCCTTATTAGGAAATTACTTTGGATTTGCTTTCCGAAGTACCGAAAATTAAAGTTATTTCCTATAAATATATTATGAATATTCACTTCCGAAACCCTTAAATAAGCTCCCTTATTTTGATTAAAAAAATTAAGAACGAGTTTCTTCACTTGTTTTTAACTTATGGAGTTGATATCAATGGCAGTAAAAGACATGTCAGTAAAAAAAGGAGATAAAGTTAAAGTAGATTATACAGGAACATTCGATGACGGCACAGTATTTGATGCTTCTGAGAAGCACGGCCAGCCTTTAGAGTTTGAAGCCGGCTCAGGTCAGGTCATAAAAGGTTTTGATGACGCAGTTATGGGCATGAAGCAAGGCGAAGAAAAGAAAATTACTATCCCTGCTAAAGAAGCATACGGAGAAGTGCGTGCTGAACTGCACAAAAAAGTACCAAGACAGCAGCTTCCCCAAGATCAGGAACCTAAAGTAGGCATGATATTGGCAGTAGGCTTGCCTAACGGACAGCAATTTCCGGCTAGGATAATAGCAGTGACAACAGATGATGTCACAATCGACTTGAATCACCCATTAGCCGGTAAGACATTGCATTTCAAGATCAAAGTGGTGAATGTAGCGGTTTGATTTTTTCTTCTATTTGTTTTTAAGATTGATAAAGTTTATAAAAGCGGTATACCATAATTAAAGAATGTTCAAGGAATTGCAAAGGCCACAGAAGATTCTTCTTATATTGTTATACGGTCTGTTAGCTTTGATGGTCTTTTTTTCAATCTTTGCTGCGATGAATAATTTTGGTGAGAAAGGGATGCAGAAATGTATGGATCAGTTAGCTGAAAAAAAAATAAACAAATCTCTCGCTGATCGCCCTAAAGATATATATAACTGCTGCCAGGGAGCAGGAGGAAAAATCGCGCAAAAGCAGGACAGCTCTTACACCTGTATTTTTGATTGAATCAATTTACTTTCAAGGCTATAGCATTATCTCCTATCTTTACGGGAGTTACAAAATTGCCCGAGCTTAAGATCTCTTGGTATTTATTGTTTAACGCCTCTTCAGGATTTTCAGAAAGCAATCGTTCACTGTAAAAGCGGAAATCCATAGGCCCATTGATGATGAAGTATTCATAACCATTAGATTTAAGGAAAAGATAAAGTTCTTCAGCATCCTTATCAATTATATCATTACGGAAGCTTATCACTTCTTGACACCAGGCGCAGCTGAATTTGCCTAAGCCGATGACTAGCTTATCCCTGGGAGCGTATGTAAATACTTTTGTGTTATCCGGAATGGCCTTAAACCACTCGGCATATTGAAATGGTTCTGAGGGGCCAGAGAATGATCCGGAGGTTGGCCAGATAGAAGTATTGACTTGATACTTCTGCAGGCCGGAAGTTAATATTATTCCGGTCAAAACTAAAAATAAAAATCCGTATTTCAAAGTTTTTGAATTGATAAGGTCTTTGATAAGGTAAATTCCTTCAGCAGCTACTAACGCTATCGCAATGGCTAAGATCATCCAGGATCTGAATGCGCCTCTAGCAACCGAGATCGGGAAATTAAGGCCATTGACTGCCCAGAAGGTAAATATCAGCCAAAATAAAATCAGGCTGCGCCAGCCATTTTCTTTTTGCGTGAGGGTTGATTTGTATTTCCATAGAAGAAGCGCTACTCCAGATAAGGTTAGCAGCGACAAGACTACACCTATACCGATGGGATTATTGATCATATTTGCTCCTTTTGCGAAAAAGAAATCACTAAAGCTGTAAGTCCTGGATGCAGTCCCACCAGGGTTAGTAAAAGATTGCCAGACGGAAAAAATAAAATTTATCGGTTCAAATCCGGTACCGGATGAGGAAAGAACCACGGTATCTCCTTTATTAATTACATCCCCCCCATAATATGCTAAGAATTGACTTAATCCATATTTGTTGATGATAACTGCCCACCAGGAGAATGATATTGCTATGCCGCTGAAAAGGGAAACAAGATGCTGCCATAAGAATTTTCTATATACCAAGGAGAACACTAAGATATAAATCATGGTTAGGGTGGCAAATTTAATGGGCTGTTCAAAGTTTTGGGTAACCCAGATGCTGGCAGTGATGATTCCGGCAATAATCAGCCATTTTTTATCTTCAAGGCCTTTATGGAAAGCGTACATGAAAGGAAAGAACAAAGTGATTACTAATGAATGAGCCCAGATAAAATGGCTTAGATAAGATGGGATCATAGCTAAAATTGCCGTCGCTAACAAGGCTTTGTTTCTATCTTCCATCAGCAGCTGGGCAAAAAGATAAAAGAAGATAAATCCCACTGAGATAATAAGGGCGTTGAAAAACTTAAGCGTCCAGTTTAAGTCTGGAGAGGTCTGATGCAAGATGCCCATAAGAATATCGTATGCTGGCGGATAAGGAGCTATGTAAGATAAGACCGGATCCATACTTCTATCTGAGTCTTTGATATCAGGATCATAAGCATTTTTTTCCAAAGCGACGTATTTTGCTCCTACGGCATGTCCCCAAGGGTCTTCGTCTTCCAGATAAGGGTATGAAAATGCGCCTTTTGCATAAATGTAAAAAGATAGTGCTGCGATAACGATCACTGCTAAGATAATCAGATCCGATCTTTTTATGCGCGGCTTAGGCATGGAAAATTCTTTTTTATGTATTTTTTTTGCAAAATGATAAACTGGAAATACCAAACAGATCATAAACACAATTTTCCAGTCTAATGGTATGTGAAACAGGTTTAAAAATATAAAAATAATCGGGAGGATGCCTAAACCGATGCCTAAGTTGAGCAGATGTTTTTCTATGCTATTTTCCGGCTTTTTAAAGAAATAAGTGGCGGTAAACCCTACGCCCCAACAGTAGGCAAAAAAAAGGAAAACAGTAGCATAACTTATCATTTTTATCTTTTAGATAGCATGGTTATTTAAGTTTATCTCTTACAGGTCAGCTGGATTTGAATTCATATACCTTGATATCTTTGAATTCCTGTTGCCTGATGAGTGAATATCGTGAGCGCAGTAAATCTTTGTAGTAATCATCTGTACCTCTGTTCATAGAAAGCACAAGCCAAAAATGGTCTTCCTCATCGGTTATGGAAAATAACTTTCCCTGATCTATTTTCCAAAGAGGCTGTCCGCGAGGCCATTTGGTAAGTTTTACATAACGCAGCCCAGGATCAGAATAATATTCTAGAAGGGACGAAACAGTCAAACCTCCGCGGTCTAACAAAACCAATGGGTCTGTATCAGAATTTTGCTTGATAAATGATGCCGCCAGGTTCCATTCAGGTTTTGTAGTTTCAGTGTAATATGCCGTCAATGCAAAAGTATTGGTTACAAGAAGGAACACTAAAGCAGCCATCGCTATTTTTTTAGATGGGACTTTGATGATATAATAAGAAAAGAACAGATAAAAAAGCGGCGCTATCAAGAAAGAATGCCTTATTAAGAAATATGAATGAGTAATTGGTATGCGGAATATGGGCAGGCCAAATACGGAAAGTGGGTAAAGCGAGAGGTACATATAAGCTATAGAAAATAGGCTCACTATCAGTAAAAACCATCTTTGCGGCAATATTTTGTTTTTAAAAAAATCTTTAATCTTATTTTTGAATAGCAAGGCAACAATTATCAGAAACGCACAAAATAAAAGCGGCAGGGCAAACATGAATAATCCAAATTGGGCCATAAATGAAGGCACTCCGAGCCCGGCAAAAGTTTCTCCAGCGCCGGTCCCGATAGACACCAATTGCTTATGGATGAGCGGTATTAGTGGAATGGAACATACTAACACAAAGACATTGACTTTGATCCAGCGCAGAAAACCAACTTTAAGATTCCCATCCCAGTTCCACAGCCAGAAAAAAGTATATCCTGCAATAAGGAAACCGGTGAAATAGTTCGTGTACATCGCCGTTAGGATAATCAGAAAATAAAGAACATAA
>CAYHKV010000003.1:11637-18921 GCA_964357125.1 uncultured Methanosarcinales archaeon
TAAGTAAATTTTAATGAAGAAATAAGTTGCTAGCAATGAAAGGAAGGTATACATGGCGTAAAGCCTGGTTTCTCTTGAATAAAGGACTTGAAGCATCGATGTTGCCAATAACATAGAAGAAACAAGTCCGATCCTATCTCCAAAGAGCAGCCTACCTACAAAGAACATGGCTATGATGGAAAGAGTTCCAAAGATAACTGAGAGCATACGCGTAGAAATTTCGTTTATATCAAATATTTCTATCCAGTAATGGAGCAGCAGGTAATGACCGAATGGGGCTCCTTCATATTGTCCGACTTTCTCGATAACTCCTAAAGGACTTTTTTCCTGAGCATGCTTGATGGTGATTATCTCATCCATCCAGTAACCTTCTTTCCCAAGATCATTGAGGCGCAGCAGGAATCCGAATAATACTATCGCGATGAGAATGAAAATATATAGCTTACGGGATTTCATATGTTTTGAGCCTCAATTCATGGTTATATAAAGATTATTAAAGAGAAGATCCTGATAATTCACAAATCTTTTAAATGAAATTGATGTGGTCTTCTCATGGTTGCGTTTAAAAGGGTGTCATTGGTAATCCCATGTTATAATGAAGAGGATTCTATCCTAAACTTAACTAACCGGTTAAATCCAGCAGTAGCTGATTTAGAAAAAGATTATGAAATTGAACTTGTTTTTGTCGATGATGGGTCTAAAGATAAAACTTACCAGCTTCTAAATGAGCATTATGGAAATAAGAAGGATGTTAAAATAATAAGGCATGAACAAAATTATAATCTTGGCGCTGCCTTGAGGACCGCTTTCAGATCCTCAACGGGAGAAGTCATAGTACCCTTAGACTGCGATTGCACTTTTCCACCAGAAAAAGTAAGAAATCTTCTGGAATTGCTCGATGATGATATCGATATAGTAAATGCTTCTCCTTATCATCCTTTAGGAAAGCTTGATAATGTTCCATTTTATAGACGTATTTTAAGTAAAACCATCTCAGAGACCTACAGGACCCTGTTAGGAAGAAAGGACATATATACCTACACCGGCATATTCAGGGCTTACAGGAAAAATGTACTTGATAATATCAAATTTGAATCGGATGGTTTTCTTTGCTGCGCTGAAATCTTAAGTTATGCCATCTTGAAAGGGTATAAGATAAAAGAGTATCCTTCTACTCTTTATACTCGGCAATACGGCAAGTCAAGCATAAAATTATTCCGAGTAATAATGAGCCATCTTAAGTTCGTGGTTAAGTTAAGTTATATTAAACTTCTGAGACGTAAAAAAATATGAAAATAGCTATAGTGGTGGGGACCCGTCCGGAAATAATTAAGATGAGCCCCATAATCAGATATTGCATCGGCAATCAATTGGATTTTTTCATAATACATACCGGTCAGCACTATTCTTATAACATGGATAGGATGTTTCTTGAAGAGTTAGGCTTGCCCGAAGCTAAATACTATCTTGAGGCTGGATCAGGTTCTCACGGAAAGCAAACAGCAGTTATCTTAGACCGGATAGAACAAGTTTTAGTCAAAGAGAACCCTTCTATCATCTTAGTACAGGGAGATACCAATAGCGTTCTTGCAGGAGCCTTGGCCGCATCAAAATTACACATAAAGGTCGGGCATATAGAGGCCTGTCTGAGAAGCAATGATAAGCTAATGCCAGAAGAGATAAACCGGATAATAGCCGATCATACCGCCGATTACTTATTTGCGCCTACTGAAGATTCAAAAATGAATGGGATAAAAGAAAATCTTCCTGAAAACAGGATTTTTGTCACCGGGAATACCATCGTTGACGCGGTCCTACAAAACATAAAATTAGCGGAATGCAGGGGAGATGTTTTCGAAAAAATGGGTGTTAAAAAAAACGATTATATATTGCTGACTCTTCATAGGCAGGAAAATGTAGATGACCGTGAAAGATTAAATGGGATCCTTGAAGGATTAAAGCTGCTTTATCAGGAACTAAATCTGCCGATCATTTATCCGGTGCATCCTCGAACAGAAAAAATGCTGAAAACATTTAATCTGGATGTTCCTGAAGGATTGACTATAATCCCCCCAGTAAGTTTTCTTGATTTCTTAAATCTAGAGAAAAATGCACGATTGATCCTGACTGATTCGGGAGGGGTACAGGAAGAGGCGTGCATATTAAAAGTTCCCTGCGTGACATTAAGATATAATACTGAAAGGCCAGAGACAATAAAAGTGGGGGGCAATATCCTTTCAGGGACAGATCCTACAAAAATAGTCGAGTGCGGCAAGAAGATGCTCAGCATAGCGAGGGATTGGGAAAATCCTTTTGGGGACGGCCAAGCGGCTGAAGAAATAATGAGGGTATTATCCGCTAATCTCAAACAAGAATAAGCTATCTGGAAATCAGTCCGTGAGTTGATCGCAGCGGAGATCAGATTATCAATTGTCACCATCAGATTACAAATATTTATTTCCATAACTCAAATAAAGGGGTATTTATAATAAGCACAAATCAATCTTTAATCGAGAAGAGCGGTGTGCTCTAAAAATATAAATAAGCCGTAAAAATAACCTATCAACGGAGGGGAATTAAATGTATATTTTAGGAATAAGCGATAGTCATGATGCAGGAGCATCTCTGATAAAAGACGGAAAGATAATCGCTGCAGTAAGTGAAGAGAGGTTATGCAGAGAAAAATTTGCTTACGGTTTTCCCTTTAAATCAATAACTGAAGTATTAAAAATAGCTAAAGTAAAAAAAGAAGAGATTTCACATATAATCAAAGGCGGCCTTCCTTATCCTTACCTGTATTCATTTTATAACACCAACAGAAATGGGGGCAATCGCAGCCTCCCAGAGATAAAATTAGACGAGATATATAATTCCTCTTTGTTTCATAAGCTCTTCATAAATATTATTAAAAAAAGAAGAGTTTATTCTCTTCAGGAACTTAATGATTTTAAGAATATCAAAAGAGTAAATAATGCCAGCAGCAGGCTGACAAAGCAGTCATTACGCAAGCTTGGCCTAAAGCAGAAAGTTTATTTCATCGATCATCATTATTCCCATCTGGCTTCAGCATATTATACTTCGGGATTCGATAAGGCTTTGGTGTTTTCATTAGATTTTTCTGGTGATAATAAATCTGGGATGGTCGGTATAGGAACCAAGACTAAGATTGATGTAATTGAAGCTTTGGATGCTCAGAATTCAGTCGGTTGCTTTTATGGGTTTATAACCAAAGGGCTGGGGTTTAAATTGAATCGGCACGAAGGTAAGATCGTCGGCCTTGCCGCTTACGGAGATCCTGAGAAATTATATTCGCAGTTCAAAAGATTCATCAAGCATAACCAATCTAGGATCATCGTTAAAAAAAGATATGAATTATTGGCTCTTGCTGAAAAATTAAGAGATACAGAGGCAAAAAATGTCGCCGCTGCCGCCCAGAGATTATTGGAAGAAGTTACCGTAAGTTGGGCGAGATATTTTATTGAAAAGTATAAAACCTATGATATAGTCCTTACCGGAGGAGTTTTCGCCAATGTAAAGCTTAACCAAAGGATACTGGAGATAAAAGGCGTAAAAAACTTATGGGTTTTTCCTAATATGGGTGACGGAGGTCTAGCTGCCGGCGCGGCTTTAGAGCTTTATCACCGCTTAAACAAAGGTTCTAAAACTTATCAGCTGCAGCATGTTTATCTTGGTTCTAACTACAGTAATGAACTGATAGAAAGAGAATTAAAAAAATTCAAAGCCAATTATAATTATCATCAAAATATTGAAAAAGTGATCGCCAAGCTGGTCAGCCAAGGAAAAGTAGTGGCCAGATTCAATGGCGCGATGGAATACGGGCCCAGGGCGTTAGGAAACCGTTCAATTATCTACGAGGCAAAGGATCCTTCGGTGAACAAATGGCTGAATGAAAGGCTCAACAGGACAGAATTCATGCCTTTCGCGCCGGCAACCTTGTTTGAGGATAGAAACGAATGCTACAAAAACACCAAAGGCGCAGAACATTCGGCAGAATTCATGACCATCACTTTTGATTGTACTGATTTTATGAAAAGAAACAGTCCTGCTGCAGTTCATATTGACGGTACGGCCAGGCCGCAATTGGTAAAGAAGGAAATAAATCCTAGTTTTTATAAGATTATAGAGGAATATAAAAAAATAGCCAAAATCCCGACATTGATAAATACCAGCTTTAATATGCATGAAGAACCAATAGTCTGCAGCCCTTTTGATGCTATAAGGTCATTCCAACAAGGTAATTTGGATTATTTGGCTATCGGTAATTTCTTGGTACATAATCCATCAGCCAGCAAAAAGTAAAAAATAGTCGAGTTATAAAACGGTAATAAATAACCAATATGAAAAAAAATCCTAAAGTAATCATAACCATACCAGCTTACAATGAAGAGAAGACGCTTCCTTTTGTGCTGCAGGAGATCAAGGATGTCATGGGCATCACTAAATATGATTACCAGATGTTAGTCCTTAATGATGGTTCTAAAGATAAGACAGTTGAAGTGGCAAAATCTTATGGGGCTGTCGTAGTTTCAAACCGCAGAAACATGGGCTTGGCAGAGACTTTCAGGGCAGAGATGAGGGAGTGCCTGCGTTTAGGCGCAGATATAATTGTGCACACTGATGCAGACGGCCAGTATCATTCTAAACACATACCTGAATTGATACAAAAAGTTGAACAAGGATATGATCTGGTGTTAGGAAGCCGGTTTAAAGGAAAAATAGAAAGTATGCCCCTCCTGAAGCGGCTAGGAAATATCGCTTTTGCAGAAGTATTAAGTTCTATGACAAAAGTGCGCCTGACCGATTCTACTACCGGATTTAGGGGATTTACAGCTGAAGTGGCTAGAGATATAAATTACATCAACACTTTCACTTACACCCAAGAACAGATCATCAAGGCTTCCAAGCAAGGCTTCAGGATAACAGAGATACCGATAATCGCAAGAAAAACCAGGGAAAGCAGATTATTCAAGAATCCTTTCCAGTTCGCCTGGAGAGCTTGGATAAATATCCTTAGGATATACCGCGATTATGAACCTTTGATGTTTTTTGGAAGGATAGGGCTGGCACTGCTTTTTTTTGGAGGAACGATAGGGGTGTGGCTGATATATCGTTTTATTAATTTTGGGTCAGTTGGAAGATACCCTTCTACAATATTAAGCGCTCTCCTCATAATGGCCGGGCTGCAGATAATACTGTTCGGTTTCTTGGCGGATATGCTGCACAAGTAGCGATATTACTTTACTGAGTTTAATAACATTTAAAAAAGATTTTTGCATCATTTTAGCGATATAATCTTATTGGTGTGAATAAATGAGGAATGAGGTTCGGAGGATTGCGTATATCGGAGTAGTCTGCGACCTTTTCCATTACGGGCATCTGCGTTCTATCCAATTCGCCAAATCAATCTCTGATTATCTGATCTGTGGAGTGTTTACTGATGAAGCAGTAGAAAGCTATAGAGTTAAACCAGTAGCTAATTACGAAGAACGAAAGGCAGTAGTGGAAAATCTCCGTGATGTTGACAGAGTGATGATCCAGGAACAACGCGATCCAACTAAAAATCTGAGAATCATACGTGAGGAATTTCCAGAAGCAGAGATAATCCTTGTGCACGGCAATGATCTTAATTATGTCCACGGAGAGGATTATATCAAAAGCATAGGGGGAAAGATCCTGAAGCATCCATATTATCCTCGTCTTTCAAATTTTAAGATTATTAATTATCTTTTGGAAAATAAAGATAACTTCAAAGACATAACTGATTTCACAGTTTTCATAACCAACAAAGATAAACTGGATGCGGAAGCGCGCCAGGGGAACAAAGTGATAATCTCCTCTAAAGCAGATACACTTAAGGCTCTGCAACCTTTACTTACCAAATCCAGGATAGAACCACTTTATAGTTTTACTATTTCTGATTGGAAAAATGAAAAAGCGCAAATCATAGCTAAGATACAAGACCTGTTCTCTCCAAATCTTATCGTGGTAAGAAGTTCTGCGGTGCAGGAGGATACATTAGACCGGTCTATGGCGGGATGTTTTGAAAGCAAGCTGCATGTCAATTCTGAAGAAAAAGAAAAGATAGAAGAAGCGGTAAACGAGGTTTTTACTTCATATCAAGAAAAAGATGCAGAATCATCATTCAATCAGATCCTGGTGCAAAAACAGACTTCTGGCATCGCCATGAGCGGGGTGGTATTTACAAGGACTTTAACCAAGAACAGCCCTTATTATGTAATCAATTACGATGATTGCACAGGGAGCACTGATTCTGTGACCGCAGGGAAGGAAAACAAAGCAATTTATCTTAGCCATTTTTCTTCCGCGATTCCTGAAAATATGAATGGTCTTATAGGTGCGGTGCGGGAAATTGAAAAAATAGTGCCTTCTTTTCCTTTAGACATAGAATTTGCTGTGCAGGAAAATGGAGAGGTAGTTATTTTCCAGGTGCGGCCGCTGGCAGCAAACCGGCATAAAGAAAATGCTGATAAAGAAGTAAAAGAGGCGGTGGATCACTTAAAATCTTCTTTTCAAGGGCATTCTTTAAGGCAGCCTCACCTGGCCGGAGATAATACTTTATTCGGTGATATGCCTGACTGGAATCCAGCAGAAATAATCGGCGACCGGCCGAATAATCTGGATTATTCGTTATATGATTATCTGATCACCAATAGCGCATGGCATGAAGCCAGGACCTCTCAGGGATATTATAATGTCAACCCGGCTAAATTAGTGGAACTATTCGGCAACAAGCCTTATGTCAATGTGAGAAACACTTTCAATTCTTTTACACCGGCAGTAATATCTCCTGAACTTCGTGAAAAATTAGTGTCTTTTTATATAAAAAAACTGGCTACGAACCCGTATCTGCAGGATAAGGTCGAATTTGAAATACTATTTACCTGCCTTGATCTTAATTTTGATAGGCGTTCGCGTGAGCTGAAAGAAGCCGGCTTATCGGAACAAGGAATCGCTGAGCTAAAAAATGCTCTTCTGGACCTGACAAACCAGATTATAATTGGTTCTCCAAAAGACATAGATGATGATCTGAAAGCAGTTTTTAGCCTGGAAGAATCGCGTAAAGGCCTCTCCCTGAAGAAAGAGATGGGCGTGAATGAGCTGATAGTCAAAAGCAAGAGTCTTCTCGATAATTGCAGAAAGAACGGAACAGTGCAGTTTTCGCGGATGGCAAGACTTGGATTCATAGCAAAAATATTTTTTTAAAGCCTATTCGCGAGAGGGATAATCTCTCTTGATTTTTAC
>CAYHKV010000004.1:0-18278 GCA_964357125.1 uncultured Methanosarcinales archaeon
ATCATGGGAAATTCTGAGGTCGGGCATCTTACTATAGGCGCAGGAAGAGTGATGGATACCGATTTAGTTAGGATAAACAATTCCATAAAAAACAGAACCTTCTTCAAAAATAAAGCATTAATGGAAGCCATAAATCACGCTAAGAAAAACAAGACTAAGCTTCATCTGATGGGACTGTTGAGCGATTCCGGCGTGCATTCTCATATCGATCATCTATACGCATTGTTAGAATTAGCAAAACAACATAACCTGAAAGAAGTATATGTGCACGTATTCTTAGACGGCCGTGATACTCCGCCCAAATCAGCAGAAAGATATCTTAAATCGCTTCAGGAAAAAATGACAGAATTGGACTTAGGCGTGATAGCTACCATGATGGGCCGTTTCTATGCCATGGATCGTGATAATCGCTGGAACCGCGAGCATAAAGCGTATGAGTGCATGGTAAACTGCATAGGCCGGAAAGGGATCGCTGATCCCATAGAAGCGTTAAAGCATGCTTATGCCAAAGGAGAGACTGATGAATTTGTCAAACCTACAATATTAACTAACCGGTGTATAGTAGAAGAGGGCGATTCGGTAATATTTTTTAATTTCCGTTCCGACCGCGCCAGAGAATTGACCAGAGCTTTCGTCTGGGGGAAATTCAAGGAATTTCAAAGAAAGAAAATAATTGATCTTAAATTTGTCTCTCTTACCCAGTATGATTCATTAGTCAAGGTTCCGGTAGCCTTTCCTCCTGTAGTGCCTAAAAAACCTTTAGGGGAAGTTATCTCACTGGCAGGCATACAGCAGTTGAGGATCGCTGAGACTGAAAAATGGGCTCATGTCACTTATTTCTTCAACGGATTGTGCGAATGTATCTTTCCGCACGAGAAAAGGATACATATCAAGAGCATCAGGAACGTAAATACTTATGATAAAACTCCAAAGATGAAAGTGAAAGAGATAACTGATGCTTTGCTTGAAAATATTTCAGGGTCTGATTTCTTCGTGGTTAATTTTTCCAACGGCGACATGGTCGGCCATACCGGAAACCTGAAAGCTGCCATCAAAGCGGTGGAAGCTGTCGACGTAGAAATAGGGCGAATAGCCAAAGCCTTTCCTGGGATTATTTTCATCACTGCTGATCACGGAAACTGCGAAGACATGATCAGCGAATGTAGGACCTGCCATACCACTAATGATGTGCCTATGATTGCTGTAAACGCCAAAGGAAAATTAAAAGATGGCAGTCTTGCAGATATAGCTCCTACTATTCTTAAAGTTATGAAAATAAAAAAACCAAAAGAGATGGCTGGAAAAAATCTACTTATCTAGGCCTTCTATCCGATCTAATCTTCTGGCATAAACGTCTATAAGCTGTTTAACTGGCTTATCCCACGTCGCATATTCTCCCCACTTATATCCTACTATTCCGCCGATCGCTGCGCCTAAAATGGTTGAAACTATCATAACAGTGGGACTCACATAACTTGTTGGCATGGCCGCGCCCATCATTGACAAAATTCCTCCTCCAAGGCCGGACACATATTTAAGTTCCCGATCATCTACTATCGGGGCAGCTTCAGTCAGGAATGAAACATATTGCTTTCTCACTTCCTCTTTTTTTGGACTATCACCTAAAGTAGGCATAACACCCTCACAGATATCTTCTATGGTCTCCCTTTGTAATTCTTTATTTAGATGGGCTGAACCGCTTAAAGTGATCTGCTTCCTGCAATAGCTGCTCAACATATCCGTCAACATTTGCCTGTTATCCATTATACCTCACCATGAGCGAACCTGAAAATATAGTTTATAAATCTTTATCTGTTGCAGATTAATATGGAATCCTCGGTCAAGGATAAATCACTTAAAATATTATTTGATCCGTTTTATTTCTTAGTCTCGTCATCCAAACGGTCTAATCTTGCAGCATAATCTCTTAACAGCGTATCCCTTGGAGAAGTCACAATAAGATGTTTCCCACTTTTGTATCCGGCAATACCGCCTACTGTTCCTCCTATAAGCAAGGCAACAAGGCCTTCTACCCCGCCGGCAAGATAACTGACCGCCATGCTTGAACCGTATCCAGCTAATACAGCTCCGCCAATCCCACATAGTTTAGGAAGGCCATTGTCAATAGATTCAGCTTCCCTAAGGAAGGAAAGATATTGGCCTTTTCTTATGGCAGTATTTTCACTTTCACCGAAGCTAGAAAGATACTGGTCAACCACCTGTAATCTAAGTTCTTCTCTTCTATCACCAGATACTGCTTCACCTTCCGTAAACGACCGATTATAAGAATTTAATAAGCCCGCCAATTTATCAACATTTTTCATAAATAAACATTCATTTACTGCTTTAAATATATATCTATTCTTAAAACAATAATTCTTTTATCTCAGTCTGTAATTTTCTTTTCGGCCTGGCTTTTTCAAAATATCTGTCCAGAGAGTTGAACTGTTCTATCTCTTTATTTATCTTCTCGCATTCCTTCAGCCCTGATTCGGTAAACCTGATTATCTTATGATCATATGAGATCAGCCTTTTCTGTTCTAATGTTTCCAGGTTCTTATATAACGCCCTTTCCTGTTTCGATACTATGCTCGATTCCCGCAGATGTTCTATGAAAGCGATCTTTGAAGTCCTTATCTGCAAAGGCTTCTCGACTAACGGCTGGTTTAATGAATGATAGAATTGCCCTAGAGCGAAAAGCATAAGCCGCTGGACTTTAGTAAGCATCATAATGCTTATTAAATAGCTATCTCTATAAAATAATTACTCTTAAAAAATGATTATTGCCCTTATCAATCCATTTAACAAAAATAATAAGAAAAAAAATAAAATAGGATTTATCCGATCAGTGTTGCACAAGCACCATTCGAACAGGTAGTTCCGTAGTTTCCTGCTACGCAATCAACTTCTGATTGGGTGCTTTTACCGCGCGAACAAGAATATTCAACTAAAGTTTTGGCATCCTTACAGTAATCCGTAAGCTGAGCTGAACCTCCTTTTACGATACCTTTTATTGAAGGTTTTATGCCGCCGTCAGTATCCATAGTACAGGCAATTTTAGCGGTTGTAACAGCAGACTCAGTGACGGATTTTCGTTCACAAGCTCCATTTAAGCATCTTCCGGTGCTGTCTGGCAAATCAGAACAATCATAAGAAATTTGACTATACAGAGCATTATCCTCTGGTGGAAGGCATAAATACTCAATAAGAATTGAATCTAAACAAGTGTCTTCCATTACTACCTTCGCCTTATAATCGCCGCCAAATATGCTTTTTATTTTACTTTTTACGAACTTATCATCTTGTCCAGCAACATTCCATGTAGCAGCATCCCATCTGGGGCTATTGTCACCATCAATACACTTTATGTCTGGCGTAAATTCTTCAAAACTTTCATCTGACTTGGCACATTTACTTTCTATACAAGCTAAGCCAGTTTTATCGTAATTCCCACAATTCCCAAAACATACAAAATACCCGCCGCAACCATCACTTACCTTGCCACAGCTATCTCCTTCTTTAACATTTATAAAAGAATTATTTTGGCAAAATTCCTGTTTAGTTTTTGGGACGCATCCTCCTGCTCCTGTTTTTCCCCCCTGGTAGCGGACTGCTTCTCCTGCTGCATTGGCGCCCTGTTCCACACAGCTTAAAATGAATAAAGAAACTGTCAGAACTGCTATTATAATCAATGTGCTATTTCTCATACTTACACCTCATTTTTTAAATTTTGTTCACGCTAATGCAGATAAATAATATTTTGTTATTTATTAACATTTCTACTTAAGGAGCCGTAAGCATCATAACGCTTATTAAGGGGCCGTTTCTATAAAAATAATCCCCTAAAAAATTAGGTAATTGATAAATCATTTATCAAGTTCAGAAAGACTTAAAAACAATCGATGATTAATAAGCTCATCAAAGCAAATTAAAAATAAAATAGGTGATGTTGATGAAATTAGTTCTATATAAAAAACCAAAGAATGTTACTATCATAGAAGGATTTCCGGGTTTCGGTCTTATCGGGACTATAGCCGTAGAATTCCTTATGGAACACCTTGATACTGAAAAGATAGGCATCATTGAGATGGACGAAGTTCCGGCCATGATCGCCATACATCAAAACAAGGTCATCGAGCCGGTATCCATACATTACAATAAAAAATTCAATCTGGTCATGATCCATGCCATAAATATCGGCAAGAATCTGGGATGGAAATTATCCGAAGTTATAGAAGATCTGGCGGTGCAGCTTACTGCTAAAGAAATTATCTCTTTAGAGGGCGTAGGAAGTCCTGCCCCTAGCAGTAAGGTATTTTATTATTCGACTAAAAATGGTTCGTTAGGCAAAAGATTGTCCAGCTTTGCAAACCCTTTGAGCGAAGGGATTATCGTCGGAGTTACCGGCGCATTGTTAGCAAGAAATCTAAAAGTGCCCATGATAGCTTTCTTTGCAGAAGCGCAGAGCGGTCTTCCTGACAGCAAGGCAGCTGCAGAAGTGATCAAAGCATTAGATGCTTACACTGGTCTGCAGATCGATCCTAAGCCTTTATTACAGCAGGCAAAACAGTTTGAACAGAAACTAAAAGGGATCATGGAAAAGAGCGGCAAAGCGCAGGAATTACAGCAGGAGAAACAAGAGAATTACTTTGGATGAATTTATACTTTTTTTATTATAATTTTATGATTCTCTGTTAATTAATCACAAAACGGGGGAACAAATACATCATTTTCAGGAAGATTGGCTAAATTTAACTAATGAAAGAGAACAAAAGATAAGACAAAACTTAAAAGAATCCGAATCCATTTGGAGAAGATTCAAAAAATAAATAGTGCAAATGGTTTTAGAATATATCCATCAATCAAATATTAAAATATGTGGGCGTAAAATAAGTAATTTAAAACCTTAAATTTTAAATTAATGGTGAAGATATTATAATCTTTGGTCATTATTTCTGGAACAGAACTATTTAATCTTTGATTATTTGTTTATGAACTTAAACTGTACTTTATCAAATAATTCCTGCCCAATTAAAGGTTTATGGTTACCCGCATTTACTTTGCCAGCAAATTTAACCTCTCCAAGGTATACTCTATTACTAAGGATTTTTTTGAGGCCGTTAACTGAAAAACCATGCCTTTTTGCTAATTGGTTAAGGCTGGCACTACTAAGAAATTCTTCAAAAATTTGGTGCACTTTTAATGCATTTTCAGAATCAAATTCAAGATTTTTCTCCACCATTTTATACCCAAAAGGGGGCTTGTTAACAAAGCCGCCTTCCTTACTTTTGCGCTGCATGCCAAAGGTGGTCCTTTCTCCAATTATATTCCGTTCAAACTCTGCAAAGGCCGAGATGATATGGAACATTAGCTTTCCGGAAGCAGAAGCAGTTTCGATTTTGTCTTGTAATGAAACAAAATCGATATTCCATTCTTTAAGTTTGTCAATAGTGAGGATTAAATCTTTTAAGCTCCTACTAAATCTATCTAACTTATATATGAAAATGGCTGAAAATTTTTTTTGTTCGGCATCCAGTAGCAATTGTTGCATTGCCGGACGTTTTTTGATATCTTTTGCCGATTTTCCCTCATCTTTGTAAATCTGGTAAATTTCATAACCTAAGACGGTTGCGTAATTCTTTAGCACATCTTCTTGTCCGGCCAGTGAAAAACCATGCAAGGCCTGATCTTCAGTAGAAACGCGAACATAAACTGCTGCTAAAGGCCTATTTTGTGCACTTTGGGACAATTTTTTAACCTCTTTATTCACTTAGGGCTCCCTAAGTATATAAAATTTGCTCTAAAAACCAAAGAAACTACCTCCCAAGCCCCCCTTTCATGAAAAAAGGCGGAGCGTTTCACAAAATGTTTTTGATTGGTATATCTATTCAGCTTCTCGTTTAAAAAAATTAATGATTCCCTTTTAGGAGTTGCACTTCTAAAAACATCGCTTGTTGATTGAAGGTTTTAAAGATGTAACTTTTGAGAGATTATTATTCTTTAATCCATTCCCCGAGGAATACTTCCAATTTTAAATCAAACATTAAGAACCAAAAACCTTTTGGCTTTGCTAATAAACTTCGTCGGAAATTTCCATATAACTTTTTGATAGATTAGGGTAAATCGAAGGAGTATCACAAGTTTTTCTTTCGACAAAATATATCTTCTTTTGAGTTACTTTATCTTCATAAGCTGAAAGCCGGCAGGCAGTAGTATTCCTCAATACGCCGCTCACATAATTGATCTCAGATCCAGTAAGCCGTCCATCTAGAGTTATTTCTACTGCGCAATCGGTATCAGTAGTCATCGCGCACTTTTCCTCTAATTCAGAAAGAGCTTTTTCAGCAGGATAACTGCAGCCGGACCAGACCATGGCTATACCCAAAGTGATAAATGGTGCTGAAGGCAAATATTTCTTTAGATCCATAGTAAACCACCTTTCTTGATAGATTAGATAACTTAACTATTATAAATACCATGAAGTTATTAAGATTATTGTTTTCAATAAGATATCTGATCTGCAATAAATACCTATTCCATAAAACTCTGCAGGCTTAGGTTGATTATATTTTCTTTCGCCTGTAATTCCTTGAACTGCGGTTCTAAAGAAAGGAACAGATGCCCGTCAAAGAATGAGCGCCTGAACGGGATGCCTTTTTGTATCAATGAAGATATACACTCAGGGACGATAGATACTGAAATTTCTGCTTTTTGGGCGATCTCAGGATAAGATAAGGGAGATTCTTCTGTATACAAGACCAGGAATATCTTCCTTTCAACCTGATTTAACGGCCTTATATTCAATCTTGAATTAGGCAACCCCATATCCAGCTGAGCCTGATCCAGCCGCTGTGAAAGTTTGTCTACCTTTATCTCCAGTTCCTGCAGATAATCAAACATGGCTTGGATCTCCGCCGTATTTTCATTAATAGAAGTAAGATGCTCTTCGAGCATTTTCCTGATGGCAGAAAATTCTTTATTCATTTTTTGGTGTTGCTTTTTATTTTTTTAAACTTATCCTTTCTTCAAACTTTAACTTGACTTCTACCACCAATCCCCATCACATAACATGATTCTTATGATTTAAATAGCTTTCTGTTTTGGGGCATAGAGTCACTTTGCAATGGTCATGCCAATTTTAGAAAAGCATTTAAAGGACTTCTTTAAAATAGGGTTAAAAAAATTATCGACGTGAAAACAGCAGATTTGTTTATTTTTATTTTTTGGCGACGATAATTTCCGCATAAAAAATAATCTTTGAAAATAATTTCATAACTAAAAATATATAAACTTTCATTAATTCAGCTTGATAGTTAAATATGGAATATTCCGGCAAGGATTATATTGAGAGATTCAAGTATTTTCTTATCAATCATGCAGATTATGTGCTGCAGGAAGTGGAGATACTTTTACGCTCGATCAAGCCGGGCGATGAGGTTAAGTTAAAAGAGATGCAGCTTCTTGCTTCAAGAAGATTAAGCGACATATATACCAAATTTTTAGATTTTCTTACTTCGCTTGAAGAGCAGACCAGAAAGATAGGCCTGCCGGTCATGGCAGAATTAGTCCAGAGGATCGGAAAAGAAGCCAATTCTATAGATCAACTGAAGAGATCCATCATAAGTATTGAGAGGCATGAGATATATCCTTCTTCACAGGGAGGCATACTTGAAGATCTGAAAGATAACCTGATTGATGAGGTTGACCGGATGAGGCAGCGCTTCCATGAAGAAATAGAAGAACTTACTTTAGCAGAACGGGTTCTTAAAAGCGATTCGATATTGCCTTTGAAGACTATGGGCTACCTAAGCGGAGATCTGGAAGATTCTGTAAACCTGATCATAAATTTGATAGAAAAATCAGTTTTAGAATTTAAAGCTGAAGCACCTAGGATAAAAATATTATTAGAATCTTGCCTAAAACAAGTTGAAGAAAATCGCTCTTCTTTGAAAAAAAATAACAATACCTCTGCCATAAGCCGTGTTTTGGTACAGCTTGAACTTATTGAAAATACTTTAAAGGATGTTCTTAAGAGATCTAAACATCTAAACCTTCCCGAATTGAATACCGCAAAATTGGCCTATTTCCGTGACGATTGCAATAAGGAGCTTCAAAGCATCAGAAAGGTAAGCAAGCTGGCCATCAAAGACTTAAGATCGCAGTGGGAATCTTCCTCCGTTTGAATGATAAATCTTTTATATAAGTTCAGGTTTAATTGAAAATATGAATCTAGATGCTGTCGGTTCCAGCAACGGAAATAATCTGGCTTTTAAGGTTTCATTGAATACAGAACTTAAAAAAAGATTTGATTCTCTGATCCCTTTGTCTAGGCATATATTGATTCTGATCGGAAGTGATTTTCTGGATTTCAATAGCAAAAAGGAAGAGATTAAAGATAATTTAGATAAATACATCAAAGAACTGGTAAACCTTGACCTATGGTTAGGGCAAAAATCACTGCAGTTGATAGATCGGAAAGAGCAGATGGGTAAACTGCTGGTGATGAAGAAAAAAAGAGATTCTTTTCATAATCACATAAAGGAAGTCCAGGAAATTAAGATATTGTTACCTATAACTAAAGAAAAATACTATGAGGGCTTCAGGAAGAACGCCATTGCTGTTCTTGGCCGTATCGACTCCCTGCTAAAAAACTGAGCTGTAAGATTATTGTCCCATGTCCATACGCTCCAAACGTGATCTTGAGGTCGTTCTAAGCAGATTAAAAAGTTTTGAGAAACAATCTCTTCTGTCAGAGCAATACCCTACTCCCAGCAGCATAGCCGCAGAATGGGCCTGGAACATGGCCCTGAAAGGTGAAGCAGCAGGCAAAACCATCATAGATGCCGGCTGCGGTCCTGGCATAATAGGCTTATCCTTGCTATTGATGGGTGCCAGAAAGGTCATTTTCATCGACAAAGATCCTGAAACCATGCTAATCTGCCAAAATAACTATGCTAAGCTCAATGAAGAGTTTGAGATAGGAAAAGCTGAGTTCATCACCTCTGACATAAGCTTATTTGATGGCGAAGCGGATTTAGTAGTGCAAAACCCGCCATTCGGCACTAAGGAAGAGCATGCCGATAAAAGATTCCTGGAAAAGGCCTTTACTTTCGCTCCAGTCATCTATAGCATGCACAAATGGAGCACTAAAGTATTCGTGGAAGCTATAGCCAGAGACCATAAATATAGTATAACTGACCTCTGGAGGTATGAGTTTCCCATAAAAGCGGCTTTTGCCTTTCATGAGAAGCCGGTCAAGTACATCGATGTGGGCTTATGGCGGCTGGAACGGGAGAAATAGAATGTATATGCATAAGGGTTAAGTATGAAATAAGTAAAATCCATTTATGGACAAGTCAGAGATAAATAATAAAATTTTAGAAATACTACGAAAATCTGAAAAAGTGATTGTAAAAGATTATCTACTGCCCCATCTACAAGGAGAACTTTCAGAACATATTGTCAGTGAGTTAGAAAAAATTTTAGGAAAGTAATTTAAACCATTAATAAAAGGAGAAATCGGTGGATACATAATTCCTTCTGAAAAAGGATTGGAATTCAAAATAACGGAGAATAAGATTGAAGAATTGCTTCAAAAATTTGAATCAGGTGAAGATCACTTAGCAGTTCTGAGATTATACGATTACGCTTTTAGGTATAAGCAGGCTCACGAACAGCTAGGTTATGATCTAAAAGAAAGCCTGGGTATGATGATGTTAGATGCAATCTGCTTATGTCTTAAGGTGCATTCTGATCCTATAAAAGCTAAAGGTTATAATATTGAAGCTAGAAAAAGAGTTTCTGCATTATACAGGGAATATCTATCTGGAAATATCTTTAACTGGGATTTACAATCTGAAAGAAATAAGATAGGAATTTTTCATGTTCATTACAATGCTTCTAAACCTTCATCTATTGATATTGATGCTAACAAAAAAAAACCAATACCCAACCTAGTCATCTCCGCCAATCCTGATTACGCAGAGACCGGAGTAAAGTTATATCTAATACATTCCGGCTCATTTGAACTTCTATATGATGGTTTGTTAACCGCAGATAAAAAATGACTGAGCAAGACTTAAAAAAGATCGTACTTGAAACCTATGAATCGCTGGAACAGCGGGCTGATTCCTGGGGATTAGAACGGATAGCTTACGAAAATATCAGCAATCACTTTCCCGCCGATTCCCAAGGAACTTCGTTCGTGATATATTTTGAGCAAAAGGGGGAATGGAGAGAATTTCTCGGTTATTACCAGCAGACTAACGCCGAAAAAAAATATCCAGAATATGATCCCTTACTGCCTATAGAAAATATATGTTTTTTAGATAACGGCATAGGATATGATTACATACACCTGGTTCTCCGTCATAGCACAAAAAAGACACGGCAGGATCAGACCGGCATGTTTGGCGAAGGACTGAAGATGGCTTCAGCTGCAGAACTTAGGCACAATATAACAGTTAAACGCAGCTCTAAAGATTGGATCGCCCAAGCCTTTTCAAAAAAAATAGACCTGGCCGAAGTGGCCGAAGGATTATATTGCCAGGAAGTGACTACCGGCAACGAGACCGTTATCGGCTCTCAGACCGTGATCTACCATCCCCCCCGCTCATTTGTAAGGCAAGTCCTTTCTTTCAGAAAAAGGATATTTTACTTTCGGAAAGATCTTCCGAAATTGGAATTAGATGGATTGCATGCAGATCACAAAGTATTTGCAGATAAGTTGTTTAAGGGCGAATTATTTGTAAAAAACATAAGATACCAAACTAAGTTGCCTTTATACCTTACCTACCAGATCAATGGGCAACAGGCTGACAATCTTCTTTCGCCAGACAGAAATAATGTGCTTACCGATCAACTACACCAGCCCTTGGCAGAAATAATCTGGAATTTTAATGATGCAGATCTGATAGGCGGCCTTATAGATAACACTAAGCCGCCCTGTTTTGAAAAGACCATCCGCTTCAATGCCAGCCACTCTCCAAAACATCCGGAGTTGTGGAAGAAAGCCTTCCATGAGCTGTACGGCCCTAAAGCGGTACTTGAAGTTATCAAAAGCCCTAATGCGACCGGCGATGCCGAAGGAAAAGGATTTAATGTAGTGAAAGGAACACCATTTGGCATACATAATCTTCTTGTAGCAGCAGGCATCAAGACAACTCTGATGGCTTTAAATTATCAACCTAATTTTGATATCATTTCGCCGCAGGATTATACGCCCCTGATGCAAAGGGGATTACAGATCTGCCGTAAAGTCGATGAAAAGCTCTTTGGAGAGCCGCTTTCTGCAAAAGTAAGCCTATTTTCGAGAGCTTATGATGACACTGGAGACCAGAATTGGTTTGCAGGCATAACTTATCTTATAAAAGATAAACCTGCTGAAGTCTATCTCCGCGCATCAATGCTTACTGAACCTGAAAAGCACTTTTCAGAAAAAAACATCAAAAGACTTCAACAGCAGCTTCGCAATAATAATCTCAGCCATGAACTTCTTGGATTGGCTGCATTTGTTGCTACTTACGCCCATGAAGCCATACATGTAGACAGCAGGGCTGCTGATTTCTCCAGAGAATTTGAAGAAGCATATACTGATTCGTTAGGGGTATCGATGCTGGCTAATATTTTGAACAAATAGGGAATTTGCAAACCCAAAAAATAAGATAAATATTATATACTTCTTTGAATTACTTCAGCCAGAGGGATAGATAATGAAGATAACCATAGACACTCAAGTTGACACTCACGAAGATATAAGGAAAGTACTGCAGGTTTTGAATTCCATCTTAAACAATAAAGAAGCCACCCCTTCATCAAGCGATACTACTAATCTTATGGGCATGTTCTCAGATGAGCCGCAAAAAGGCACAGTAGAAACAACAGGGACAGCTCCTGATTTCAGCTCTTTTCTGAATTTAGCTGCGCAGAAGAATGAAAGGAAGGATGACCGGCCCAGGATAGAGCCGTATTAATTTATCCCTTTGACCTTGACCGGATTTATGCCTTTTCCAGTCAGCAGCGATTTATAATACTTATCCCCAGTTATGATCCAGCGGTTATATACCTGCATCAATCCTTCCTCATCTAACTGCGGCAGATGTAAGTCGCTTATGACAAAGCAAAGATCTGAAAATTTTTTTGCCATCTCGGTAAAAGGAGGAATACCCGTTTTTTCATAAGCCGACGCGCCGATACGCGCATGATATCTTATCATAGACTTTCCATCACGCCTGACAAAATCATAAAAATAACCTACTAAAAACAAGCAATGGTCGCCCAGCTGTTGCTGTTTTTCTAATCGAGCTAAAAAGCTTGCTTGTTCATGGATCTGCTGATACTGAAAAGTTATCGGTTCTAAAACATTCCTTGCAGATCCACTTTCAGATCGGACAAACAGGTGTTCGCTTTCAGAAAATTCCTTCAGCATCGCAACTACATGTTCCTGTGCAAGAGCTGATAGATCTACCTTATGCCTTGCCAGAGAATGATCTATACTCTCTTTTAAGAAATCTTTAAGCCCTTCTTGTGTAATATAAGTCATAGTTTCCACCTCATCATAACAGGAACAGCATCAGCGCTGAAAGCAATAACAATAAAGCAAAAGCGCCGATGACTAAACCGCTGAATTTCCTTTCGCCGAAAAAGAAAACTATGGCGCCCTTTAATAAAATATTCGCTGATGCAGCGATCATTATGCCGTTGCGCGCAATTTCTAAAGGGATGGAACTTCCGCCTAATTGTGACAGGGATATAGTGATCGCATCAGCCTGGGCTAAACCCGATATTAAGCTGACCGCATAAACTCCCTGCAAAGGAAGATAGGCCTGAGCTAATTTTACAAAAGCGGATATGGCTGTAAAAAGAAAAGCTATCTTCAACGCCGGACCAAGGCTAAAAGGAGACTTCAGCTGCAGCTCTTCCCTGACCGAATCGGTCTTTTTCCATAAAAAATAAGAAAGCAAAACAGTAGCCGCTGCAAGTATCAAAATTGGCAAAAGTATAGCTACAAACAGATCTTCATTTACGGCAAGAGTTTCCAAAAGTATGCGGAAGAACATCACTCCATTAGCCAGGATCACTCCCAGAGCTAATAATTTATAGCTATTAGGTTGTTTTTTGCTTCTGTTAGCAAATGTTGAAGTTACTATAGTGCTGCTGGCCAGTCCGCCTAAGATACTGGTGAACTCTATGCCTCTTTTACTGAAAATCTTGACTAATATATATCCGGCAAAACTTATGCCTGAGATAAATACTACGAATAACCACATCATGAAAGGATTGAATAATCCTAAAGGCCCATAGTCTTTGTTGGGCAGGAAAGGCAGGATGACAAAAGCTATAAGGGCGAACTTTAAAGTATCGCGGAGCTCCTGTTTCTTAAGATGTTCAGCAAAATGATGAAGGACTGAACGGGAGTACAATAAGATAGTTATGACTACTGTCAATACTACTGCCAGGCGTATCTCGCCGTAATATGACAGGATGCCTATGAAAAAAGCTAAAAATCCGGCAACTTCGGAAGTCGCCCCATGATATTTTCTTGAACTGCTGGAAAAGACAAAATAAGAGACTACTATCAGCGCGCCCATCAGTGTTATTCCGGCCACTAATATCCATTGGTTAAGGATCTCACCCAGAAAAGCAGATAAGGCGCCGAATAACGATATCAATGGAAAGGTCCTGATTCCGGCATAATCATGCGAATGCTTCCTGTATCTGGCGTATTCTCTCTCTAAGCCGATCAATGCTCCCAGCAGTATGGCTAGCAGAAAATGCCCTATCAGAACCAATTCATCCATCTGATCACCATAGCTGTAAGAAAGAATACTGATTTTATATATTTAGTGGTGGAGATGTAAGATAGCCTTCAGAAAACTGATATCAGTCCGTCTTCTTACGTACCCCACGAACGTGGCCATGAACAATGAAGTAGGGAGTGGTGCCACGAAGATCGGTACATATATCTAAATCATCATCTACCCTGTCAAGGCAAGAGGTACGCGCAATTGCATTTTTTGAAGCAAATTTTCTAACATAATCTGGATTAAAAACGTGTATTCTTGTTTCCGCTCTTTTTCTTTCTTTTTTAATATGGTTCATATTCTGAACAAAATCTTCTCCCTGGCCATATAAACGTTCAGCAAGCCTTCGCCCTTCTATGTTCAATTTATTATAACTGTTAGGATCAGTTCCTATTACTAAATAGTCCCCCCCATGTTTGCTAGTTAAACTTATGCTTGGCAAGGGAATTACCAAAGTATCAGGTGATTGCAACGCAGATTCTAGATCTTCTGGGAGAACTACGTAGTGGCAATCTTTATTAAAAATTTGGTCATAAGCATCATCAATATGTTTGAGAACTGGATGTTGACCTCTTCTGGTTAGGAGTAAAGTGGGAACGCCCTTATCCATAAAATAGATTGCTCCGTCAGCTGTATGAAAGCAGTAATCACGTAATTCTGGATTATCTCTTCGCTCCTTTAGCAACTCATCCGCATGAAGCATGGTGCCTGGCTGAAGCTGTTTGTAAGCATCAGGTAAGTTTCCGCCGATGGTTTCTAATAACATGGTTGTTTCCTACAATAGATAGTCACCCTAATTTTACCCTTTCTTTTAAAACTTATGAATTATGGCCTTCCTTTCAAAAAACCACCATAAACTAACCAATTAGTAGTAACTTTTATAACTAAACCCCTTTTAAAGAATAAAACCATGGCAGTTATAGCTATAAAAGGACACGAATTTAATGCTTTCGACGTAAAAGGATCCTCCTCCCGAAGGGCGGTCTTGTTCAGGAATAACATCATAGAGAACCTAAAGAAGATAGGCGTCGATGAAGATTACATAGACATCCCTTTAGAAGCCATAGCCATCAAAAGAGCTCCCGCCTCAGCTTCATGGTATTTTGACGGGCATAATTTATATTTCAGCTATAAAGCCGGGAATTTCATCGAAAACCTATATGTAGTATCAAAAGTGATAGAGCTGGAAGTAAACAGCTTGCTGAACGGCATAAAGAACATGGAAGAGTTCATAACTGACTTTTCAGAAGACCGGGACATTGAAATCAAGCGCAAAGAAGCCCGGGAACTTTTAGGGGTGCATAAAAACTCTTTAGATATGAACGAAATAAGCAAGAAATATAAGATCCTGGCCAAAGAAAATCATCCTGATCTGGGCGGAAGCACCGAGAGATTCCAGGCTATCAATAACGCCCATAATATCCTTAAGAGAGAATTGCTGTAGGAAATAGAAAAAAACTATTTCAGATGATCCTGTAACCTGACATTCTGATAACTTGCCTTTCCTTCACTGACAGTTAAAATACCTGTTTGTCCCAGATCAAGCTGTCCGGAGTTCCAATATAATTCATCGACTAAAACTTCTTGCTGGATAGGATTTACTCTGTTGTCATGCGCCCGGTGCCCGCTTTCATGGAAATGGCCACTTACTGCCTTAGTGATTCCTAATCCGGCATATAGATCCCTTAATTTTTCATTTCCTCTGTTTTCTTCTTTGAGGGTTAATCCGTTTGCGGTAGCGATAAGCCGCATCTCATCATCAGATACAGTTCCATATTTTTTTCTGATCATCCCCTCAACTATAACTCCCGGAATTACGCTTCCATCTGTTTTTTCTCCGAAATAAGCTGCATCGACTGCCCCGTCAACTGAGTCAAATTTTCGTGGAACGTGACAGACAACTACTGTTTTCCCGCCATCATTTACTGATTTTTTCAAATCATGCATATTGACATACCGCAATAATCCCTTAAATTGACCTTGAGCCATCAATTCTTGATGCACTTTATGATTGTAGACCAGTATTCCTTCTTCTGTTGGAATATATAGCCCGGAAGGTATTTCTTCATCGCTTCCGATCCGGTATTCTCCGCCGCAAACAAAATCTGATCCTGGTAAAAATACTAGATGATAGCCATTATCTTCAACTTTTGGAGTTTCAAAGGTATCGATCAAATTTGAATATTTCTCTTTAAAATGCTTTAGAACCGGCTGAAATGCTCCCACCGTCTCATGGCTGCCCGGCTGTACATAAGATTCTAAACCGCTTCTTCCGACCGCATCTAAAATTACTGCAACGTAATCTTGGCTTGCTTGTAATGTCCTTTGGCGCTCTCCGATATCACCATTTAGGATCAGTTTTTCTGCTCCCAATCTTTTTAGTACATCGATCGCAATAGGAACTATTCTAGGATCATGATGAACATCTGAAAGGATACCATATTTGGTTGTATTTGCCATTTTGTTTACTGATTTTATACCTTTTATGAGTTATAATTATCGTTCAGTTATAAATATTCAGGGAATTTTCTTAAACTCTAATGGTTGGACAAACTTGCTTGCAAAACCGCTACTCCTTCTTCGCAAAGCTTTTATATTCGGCATAAAATCTTATTTCGGTTTAGAAGGTGAGCTATATGGAAGAAAAATCACAGGTAAATGAAGTTAAAGCAGAAATCAAGCCGCAGGAACCGATAAAGCCTGTCGATACGCAGATATCAAAACCAAAAGGATTCTCATTATTTGGCAAGAAACCATTGTTTATGCTTGTGGGCATCATAGCTGTTCTTCTTGTAGGCGGTTGGTATTTCATGCATTCAAATAACGACAATAATCTTTCATCCGCATTGACCGCAGCAGCAGTCACTGATCAGGAAAGTTCCAAAGTTCTCGCTGAAATCAACGGAGAACCGATATACCAAGATGAATTTGATCGGGAGACAAGACTGTTCTTTTTCCTGCAGGGCATCCCTGAAAGCTACCAATCTATGGTACCTAAAGAACAGATGCTGAATAATTCCATCACTGAAACATTATTATTGCAGAAAGCTGCTGAAGCAGGATACCTGGTAACCGAAGAAGAAGTGGAAAAAGTTCTCGACCAAAATCCTTCATTTGACAAGGATCAATTCAAGGGCGAACTTGCCAAAAATAATATAGATTATGCCTTTTTCATGGGTTTTATGGCTGAAAGGATGAGCATAGATGATTATCTTAACGCTTCTGTTTTTTCTGATCTTGCCGTTACAGATAAAGAAGCAGAAGATTATTACAATGATAATAAAGAACAGTTCCTTGCTCAGGAAGAAGTAAAAGCCAGCCATATCCTTGTAAATGAAAGTGAACTTGCGCTGAAGATCATCGAAGAATTGGATACAGGCAAGGACTTCGCAGAATTGGCTAAAGATAATTCTATAGATTCAAACGCCGCTCAAGGCGGAGATCTAGGCTATTTTAAGAAAGGAGCAATGGTTCCTGAATTTGAGACCGCTGCCTTTTCTCTTAAAAACATAGGTGATTACACCAAAACGCCGGTCAAGACCCAGTTTGGATATCACATAATATTGCTTACCGGAAAGAAAGAAGCCGGACAGCTTTCTTTTGCTGAAGTAAAAGAGCAATTGAAACAGCAGCTTCTTTCAGCTAAGCAGAAAACTGCATTAAACGAGTTCCTCGCTGAGTTAAGAAGCGATGCTGATATCAAGATAAATTAAAACTTAATCTTTTTTATTCATTTTTTATATTAAATTTGTATCATTTATGCAGAAAAAATCTTAAAATAATTTTCCCTATCCGAAATAATTCTCTTTCTGCTGGATCTGCTTGGCTCTGGCAGTGCTGAAATATTCTTCCAGCTGCTTGTAGACTTCTTCGATCTCTTTATCTACTGAAGGCCTTACCACTTCCAGCGCTTTGATGAAATGGTCCATCGACACCTGTTTGACATTCAGATCTCCACGCAGCGCTATCATAGCAGCTTCTCTGCATACACCTTCAATATCCGCTCCAACATATCCTTCTGATTTTTCTGCCAATTCATTTATATCCACATTTTTATTTTTAGGCATACCTTCAGTATAGATCTTGAATATCTTCTTCCTTCCTTCTAAGTCCGGTACAGAAGTCATGATTATCCTGTCAAACCTTCCCTGACGCAATAATGCAGGATCAACAATGTCCGGACGGTTAGTCGCTGCGATGATAACTACATCATTTAAGCTCTCTAGTCCGTCCATCTCAGTCAGCATCTGATTGACCAATCTTTCAGTTACCCTGCCATCACCGCTATCGCCGCCGCTTCTTTTCGGCACTAAAGCGTCTATCTCATCAAAGAATAATATGGTCGGCGCAGTCTGTCTGGCTTTCCTAAAAATTTCGCGCACTGCTTTTTCTGATTCTCCAACCCATTTACTGAACAAGCTTGGCCCATTGACGAATATGAAATTTGCTTCGCTTTCTTTGGCTACCGCTTTAGCT
>CAYHKV010000005.1:0-17916 GCA_964357125.1 uncultured Methanosarcinales archaeon
ACCTATCAAGTATATAGCTATACCTCCAAGTGAAGTTGTAGACAGAGTCAAGAAAAATATGAACACCGAAGCCCAGGATAAGATAAAGCGCCTGGAATCGGTAAAAGGCTCTGAATTATTGCAGGAGCTCGAGACTTTGCACAATAATGGTATCAGCCTTGTTGATCCTGCTGACATCAGCAGCTGCCTGCGAGGCAGGAATAATCTGTACAATCATCTGGATTTATTGATCAAGGATGCGCAGAAAAATATCAATATCATGACCACTGAAAAAGGATTCCTGCGT
The DNA here is from genome assembly GCA_964357125.1 of uncultured Methanosarcinales archaeon. Lineage (GTDB taxonomy): Archaea > Nanobdellota > Nanobdellia > Woesearchaeales > GW2011-AR9 > JACPIL01. Next base: position 287 of record CAYHKV010000005.1, read on the forward strand.
AAAGTTGAAGGGCTTCGCGGCAGCATGGAAAAAGCAAAGAAAAAGGGAGTTAGGATCAGGATTTCCGCCCCCATAACCAAAGAAAATAAAAATGTCGCTGAAAGCCTTAAAAATGTCGCAGAAGTCAGGCATAACCAGAAAGTCAGTTCACGTTTCGTCACCGTCGACAGCAAGGATTTAGTGTTCATGATGCTGGACGACAAAGATGTACATCCCTCGTATGATCTGGGCGTATGGGTCAAAACTCCGTACTTTGCTACAGCATTAGATCAGATGTTCGACACTATCTGGAACACCAAGTAAATTTATAAATTACCTTCTTTTTTTTTAGTTTTGGTGAGGAAATAGTGATAACTGGATCAGAACTAGAAGATTTATTGACGAACTATAATTGTGTAAACAAAGAAGCGCACCGTTTTGTAATCCATGTCAAAAGAGACGACCGCGCTCCGGCAAGGGATAATAATCCGCTTACCGCGTACTTGTCTGAAGAAGGAGTTAGATACCATTTCCAGATAGATGAAGGCAGGATATTCGCGCCACTGACTCAGGCTCAATTAGGGTATATTTCTGGATTGGAATACACCGAATCTATTGAATATAACGGCCCCCTTAAGATTGAAGAAAGTGATTATAGCAAATGAATCCAGCAGTAATTTAATCATTCATTTGCTTATTAGAAAATGAAATATTTTAACCGGTATTAAGTTCATTTTCTATAATTTTATAAATAACCCTCCTTTCTAAATTGTCTATGGATATTACCAAGATAGTAGCAAAACTCCACCCTCTAGAAAGAGCAGTACTTCCAGTATTAGTCGGGGAAAAAGATTTCCTTAAGATTGTCCAGCAGACTAAACTGCAGGAGATTGAAGTGATGCGGGCTTTGCAGTGGCTTGAAAATAAGCAGTTAATCACATTATCATCTATCCTCAAAAAGGAGATATCTTTAGACCGCAATGGTTTGCAATATAAAAAAGAAGGGCTGCCGGAAAAAGCATTTCTTAATGCCTTATCGGAAGAGTACAAAGGCTTGAATGTCATAACCAAAAAATCCAAGCTAAGCAGGGAAGAGATAAACGCCTGCATCGGCGTTTTACGGAAAAAAGGGGCTATTGAGATGGAAAAAGGCGAAGTCCCCCAGTTGAGGATAACTGATGCAGGAAAAAAGATTCTTGACTCAAAGATGCCAGAAGAATTATTCTTGCATAAACAATTTCCCATAAATATAGATTCGCTCAGCAAGCCGGAACAGGCCTTATTTGAAGAGCTGAAAAAAAGAAAAGAATTTTTGAAAGTGACTGAAGTTAAGGAAACTTCTGTAAGCTTGACCGAGCTGGGAGTCAAGATAGCTTCTCAGGATCTGACCGCTGAAGTCATAAACCGGCTTACCGTATCCATGCTTAAGTCGGGAGAATGGAAAAATAAGCAGATCCGTGCTTATGATGTAGAGATAAATGTCCCTGAAAAACACGCAGGAAGGAAACATTTCGAGAACGAAGCTTTAGATTACATAAAATCAATCTGGCTGGAGATGGGCTTCAAGGAGATGACCGGAAATTATGTGCAGTCTGCTTTCTGGGATTTAGATGCTTTATTCGTGCCTCAGGATCATCCGGCCAGGGAGATGCAGGATACTTTTTACCTGGAAGGAAAAGCAGTATTGCCGGAATGGTGGGATAAGATAAAAGAAGTTCACGAAAACGGCGCAGATACCGGAAGCTTGGGATGGAGATATAAATTTTCTAAAGAAGAATCTGAACAGGTATTGTTACGGACTCACACTACTGTATTGTCAGCGCAGACTATCGCCGGATTAAAGAAAGAAGATCTCCCCGCAAAATTCTTTGATATCGGAAAAGTATTTCGAAATGAAGCGTTGGATTGGAAACATCTATTTGAATTCTATCAGGTAGAAGGCATTGTCATAGACCCTGATGCCAATCTGAAACATCTTAAAGGATACTTGACCCAATTTTACAAAAAGATGGGTTTCACCAAAGTAAGGATGCGCCCTGCGCATTTTCCTTACACCGAGCCTTCATTAGAGATTGACGTATTCCATCCGATAAGAAAACAATGGGTTGAATTAGGCGGCGCAGGAATCTTTAGGCCGGAAGTAGTCAAGCCTTTGTTAGGATTTGACTGTCCGGTATTAGCCTGGGGGCAGGGCATGGGAAGGATAATCTCAGAATACTGGAATATAACTGACATCCGCGATCTAAACAAAAACGACCTGAAACAGATCAGGGAAATGAAGCTGTGGTTGAGATAAAATGCCATCAATAATCCTAAACAAACAAGAATTTGAACGATTGGTAGGAAAAGAACTTCCTCTTGAAGAGCTTAAAGACCGCATCAGCATGTTAGGAACCGATCTTGAAGACATAAAAGGAAATGAGATCCACGTGGAAGTGTTTCCCAACCGTCCAGACTTATTGTCTGAACAGGGATTTGCGCGAGCTTTCAGTTCATTCATCGGAGTAAAGACTGGACTTAGAAAATATCAAATAAAAGACAGCGGATTGAAAGTGATCATTGACCGCTCAGTGCAAGGAATAAGACCTTTCACTGCCTGCGCTATCGTCAAAGGGTTATCTTTAGATGAAGAAAAGATCAGGCAGATCATCCAGATCCAGGAAAAACTGCACGTCACTTACGGAAGAAACCGGAAGAAAGCGGCTATCGGCATTTATCCTCTCGAAAAAATTACTTTCCCCGTAATCTATAAAGCTGATGCTCCGGAAAAAATAAGATTTCAACCTTTAGAATCATCTAAAGAGATGACTGCAGTACAGATCCTTGAAGAACATAAGACCGGCAAGGAATTTGCCCATCTCTTAAAAGGGCTGCATAGATATCCTTTTTTCATCGATGCAAAGAAAGATATTTTAAGCATGCCGCCGATCATCAATGCCGAAAAGACCGGAAGAGTAAATGAATCTACCACCGACGTATTTATCGAATGCTCCGGATTTGATTTCCAGGTATTGAGCACTTGCCTGAACATGATAGTTACCGCATTGGCTGATATGGAAGGGGAGATCTATTCACTTAAATTAGAATACCTTGACGGAACAAAAGTAACACCTATTCTTGCTCCAGCCAAGATGAAATTAGACCTGCCTTATATCAACAGGCGATTAGGATTGCAGCTTTCAAGCCCAGAAGCTGGCAAACTGCTGGAACGCATGGGTGACGGCTATTAAAAAGGAGAAGTATTGATACCAGCTTATCGCGCAGACATCCTGCATCAGGCCGATTTTGCAGAAGACATCGCTATCGCTTATGGATACGAAAATTTCAAAGAAGAAATCCCTAACGTAGCCACTATCGGCCAGGAAGATGCTTTTGAGAAATTCGCTAACAAAGTACGCGAACTATTGGTAGGATTAGGATTATTAGAGGTCAAGAATTTTCATCTTATGATGAAAGATGATCTAACCAGCAAGATGAATGCTCATCCCAGGATAGTAGCTCTGAAGAATGCTTTGGGCGACCACAATCATTTGCGTAATTCTCTACTGCCAAGCATCATGAAAAATCTAGCTGAGAACCAGCATCATGAATATCCCCAGAACTTATTTGAGATGGGCAGGACTTTCAGCTATGGAAAAACAGAGACGGGAATAGAAGAAAATGAAATGTTATCTGTTGTATTTTGTCATGAAAAAACTGATTTCACTGAAATCCGTCAAGCTTTAGAAGTGCTTATGAAAGCATTAGCATTACAGGTTTCTGTCAAAGAAACTGAACATCACAGTTTCATTGAAGGAAGGGCAGCTGATATTATTGTTGGCAAAGAAAAGATAGGTCTGATCGGCGAACTGCATCCGCAGGTTATCATCAACTGGGGTTTGGCCATGCCGGTAGTCGGATTAGAGCTTGATCTGAAAGGATTGTTTAAGACTGCTTGGAAAGATACCATAAATTTATAAAATTAAGAGATTAATTATAATGAGATGAGTCAAATCCTTAAGGAGTTCCCTTTGTATGGAGGTATGGATCCCAACTATACGCTTTGCGATGTTGTACCTAAAGCGCTGAGCGAAGGGTACAAACTTGCAGACATCCCGACCATTGCGCAGGCGCTATTAAACGGCAACCTAAATTTTAGGGATAATCATATCTCTGGGGATTTAGTGCTTCAGCATTACCAGAAGGGAATAAAGCTAGTTAGAGGAGATGGATCATTATGGAAAAAAATACATCCCAACGCATCCACTCCCCATGGCGTTATTAAGCTTGAAGAAGAGTTATATGCTGCCTTGGATGTTCAAGAATTTTCTATGGAACAGCTTAAAAAGTGGTCTGGAAATATTTTAGGGCATCAGACATCACAGAAAAATAAAGTTTCCCAATGCCCATTATGGAGAGAAGCATTTCACAATGACATTCCCTTGTTGGAAGCATTCGCTGAAGAGTCATTCCGACAGTTAGAACTATACAGCCAGGAATGGTTCCAGAGATCCATACCTGCAAACAGGGGATGGATGGGCGTCAGCGCCGGAGAAACTGAATATCCCTATCCAATATTAAGCTTATGGAGCTTGGGAAGCGTAGAATTTCCTTATATGTTAAATGCTTTTAAAGAATGCAGGTACACTTTTAGTCCCCCATCTAAGATAGTGGGAATAAGATGATTTTCTATACTACCTTCTTTCTTTGTTCAACTTCTTGAAGTTCCGCAAGTTCTTCTTCGGTAACCTCTTGTTCTTCAACTCTTATCGAAGCATCTTCTATTTCAATTCTGGTAAGAGGGGTATTTTTTACCTCTTCTTCTTGAGGTTTTGCTTCCAGCTCTTTGTGCGCAGATGAATAAGCATCCACAACTCCATTTTTAGCCGCTTTTACCACAGCTATTGAATAAAGAGCAGCATACATAGGAAGGCAAGTAAATAAGCTTCCTGTAATTTTTATTGTAGGGGTTGAATAATCATCCACTGCCTTAGGAATTAAAACTCTTGAGATAATATTCAAACAAATACTAACAAAAGAGAAAGCTAGACTAGTACCTATCGCTGCGCCAATATCACCTTGATGTGGCGAATAAGTATAAGTTAAATAACCAGCTAATACTCCAGTAGCAATACTTTCCGCCACCATGTTAGCAATAGTATAATACTTGGGATCATCTCCCAGCTTCTTAGCGATCTTCTCCTGATACTTTCCAGGTAACGCTCCTACCAAAGGATAATACCACTGATGAAGATGCATCTTTTTCGCCAGATTCAAAGTTCCTTTAGCAGCTACTTTTAGCTTGCTTGGTTTAGGCTGGTAATCAGCCACTTTGTCGTCGATGCTTTCAAACTCGGCATCAACTATCTCTGGCCCGCAGACCTTATCTAAAGTTAGAATTGGATCTTCAGAATTTTCACGATAATTTCCCTTGCTTAACTGAGCAGCAACTTCCTTTCCCTTGCCATATTTAAGTTCAGCATAAGCTATGACTCTCTGCTCAAGAGAGCCTTCAAGTATCTTCCTCGCTTCATCAGGGTTGTATTTGGCCATCTGTTCTTCCAATACACCCTAAACCACACACCTAAATAAAATGAAATAAAATAAAAAAATTACGCCTCGACCGGCGCTTCTTCTGCTTTCGCTTCAGCTTTCACTTTCTTCTTTGAAACTTTAGCTTCCTTGACTGCTTTTACTTTCTTTACTTTCTGCTTTCTTGGTCTTGGAGCAGCTTTCTTAGCTTTTGTTTCCCAGGCTGACAAGCCTAATTTTTCAAAAGCTTTAGCAACTTCAGCATGCGCAGCTTTAGCTTTAAGAGCTATAGTTTTATCAAGCGGTTCAAGATGCAGTATATTAACTTTTTTGCGCCTTACATCGCCGTCAACAAGGACATATCCTTTGCCCAGCTCTTCAACTACGACGCAAGTCCTGCCTGCATCTCTGCCGGCGATCTTCATGCATACCCTTCCTACTTCAAAGATACTCATTGTGATGCACCTCTTGCCCGCTGCTGCATTAGCAGTCTTGTACATTTAGAGCATAATACTCCACCATAAGGACGTTCCGGCCTTTTCATGGTCTTAGGCAGGTTTCTCATCTTTGATGCTACTTCTCTTGGCACTCCTGCTAACTGCTTTTTGCATGAGCCGCAGATGGCCTTAGAAGGCTTCCTTTCCCGGTAATGGGTCTTTACTTTACCGCCGGGAGTCTTGACTGCTATCTTTCGCAGTCTTCCTGATTTAAACATTCCACTTGGCATTTTTATTTACCTCACATTATTATCAGAGTTAAAGCAGATAGAAATAACCTTTCCATCCGAGTTACCTCAAGATACTATCCCTATGGGACAATTAGTTCAGAAGGGGATTTATTTATAAAGATTCCTAAAAAAAATTAATATATCTTCATCAGCTTCCTCAATCCCAAGCTGAATACTAAAGAGAAAATAAAGTATATCCCCAGCCATCCCGGCTGCCAGCCTAAGATAGACAACTTACCCAAAGGCTTCAATTTCTTATAGTTTACATTGATCTGTTCTATGTCTGAATGCTGATACTGCGTCGAAGCTTCGCTGTATTTAAGATCAGTAGTTATGATTACATCTTTTTGCTGCTGCGCATCTGCCGTCTTGACCGTAAGTGTATGCGTGCCTTCTGCGCTCTTCAAGTTCCAAGTTACAGCCCGATTGACTATTTCCTGTTTGGCATCTGATTTCAAAGTAGTGCCGTCATCGACAACCAATTCTACTTCTCCCTGCAGGCCTTCCTTCATCATCGCAGTGATACTATAATCTTCATCGGGATATATCTGTTCATACGCCAGATGCCCTGACATCCAGGTAAATATCAATATGATAGGGATCATGGTCACTAAAGTCGGCTTGAAGGACTGCTTCATGTATTGCATGTTAGCTTTCATGGCTTCCTTCTGAACTTTCATCATCTCATCGGGATTAGAACGCAGTTCTTTCATGCGCTTCTGGAAGGTTTTCTGCTCTTCCTTCAGCCGTTTCATCTCGCTCTGATTGGTCATGAGCTTATAGACCAATGTTATCATCAGCGATATCAATAATGAAACGATAAGAATTACTAAGAATGGGCTCTTATTCAGCAGAGGCTGAAATACAGGATTCAATACTGGGTCTAAAAATACCATGTGATAGCCACATCAACTCCTTTTTATAAAGATTATGGATTAAAAAAATAACAATCCGATCATTCCATGAACTTTCTCATAGCGGGATGCATGTCAGTCATATGCTGTTTGGCGATCTCTTCATACATCTTATAGATGATAGTTACCGATAATACGATACTTGTCCCATTAGCTAATGCGCCGGTCAGATCTGCTGTAGCGGCCAGTAATCCTATAGCTGCTCCGCCTACCACTGTCAAAGGCCAGATATACCTGTTCAATACCATTTCCAGAACCCGTTCATCTCTCCTGAATCCCGGCATCTGTAATCCTGATGCCAAAATTTGCCTGGCCTGGCTTTTTGCATCCATGTTGGCAGTCTGCATCCAGAAAATACTGAACACTATTGAACCTGCCACTAACAATAAGATATACGCTAAAGACTGACCTACTTGCGATAATGTGAAAGTGCCTCTGATGATACTTCCTACTAAATCAGGGGCAGATATCCAATATACCAACCCGCTGGCTGGTGAATTTCCGGAGAATGTTCCTAAGATAGGATATCCCCATTTTTCAAACAATCCTGCAAATAATTGTACGTTCGCCAACAAAGCAGATACTAAAATGACTGGGATGTTGGAAGTATAAAAGAAATTTAATGGCCATCTTATTCCTTGTCCCCGTACCCTGCCAAAAGATAGCGGTATTTCAACTTTCATAGACTGCGCATATACTGCCACTGCAAATACTGCTACAGTAGATAATATTCCTGCGAATTGGAGGCCGACCGTCACCATATCTCCTCGCATCAATGATTGCACTAATGCAGGCAATGCGCCTGCCGCGATATCCGGATTAGTCGGTGAAGGCAGGAAGTTGAACATACGCACAAACAATTGCTGTGCTACTCCTGCCACGATAAATAAGCTTATTCCTGAACCGAACCCCCATTTGCTCACTACTTCATCCATGAACATTATTACCATTCCGCCTAAGATAAGCTGGAAGATCAACAGCATCTCAAATTGAGCATATAATGCCGGAGCGGTCTGCAGTAAGGAATCTGCAGGAGCTAATCCTCCCATCAATACATATACTGCTGCTTCAAAGATGATGAAAACAATACTCAATAATTTCTGTAAGCCCTGAAATTTCTTCCTTCCTTCGGTAGTCGTAAGATCCATTTTCAGGATTCCCGTTCCTGACAATAATTGTAAAACTATTGAAGAAGTTACTAATGGCCCTATTCCTAATGATATGATGCTTCCAAAAGAAGCGCCTAAGATTACTGAAAGAAATTCAAATTGCTGTAAAGCGTTTTCTCCCAATCCATATAAGGGAACTAAGCCCATCACGAAGAATAAGACTAAGATAATTAATGTCCATTTCAGCTTTTCCTTGAATGAAAGCCTTGATTTTGAAGCTTTGACTTCAGGAAGGTAACCGGTTAATTTATCAAAAAAAGACATTTTTTATTTTTACGCGCTTTCTTCGGAAGGAGCCTTCTCCTTCTCTGCTGAAGAAACCACATCTCCCCCTGCTGCTTTTATTTTTTCCACAGCACTAGGGCTGCAGGAATGCACCAGTATTTTTAACTTTAACGGTGTGCTTCCGGTTCCTAATAATTTATTATATCCTAATTTTCCTAGATCGATGACAAAAAGTGTTCCTTCCTTGACTGCCTTGCCCTGTTCAACCAATTTATGGACTTTGCTGGCAGTGAAGTATCCAACGTTTATCGCTTTGACAGTAAGAGTGTTCTTTGGAGTGAATCCGTGTCTTCCTAATACGATGCCATGTCTTCCGTGCCCTGCACGCTTGCCGGATCCTGCCCGACCTCTACCGCCTCTGGAACCTGCGCCTCTGCGCTTCTTCCTGGCTCCTCCGCCGTGAGTGCTTCCGCCTCGGTACTTAGTGACTTTCTTTCGTTTGTAGGTTACCATAGTTTCACTTTTTCATGAGATTCATAAGTTCTCTTTGTGCTTGTTCTTTATCTTTTAAATATTGTTTCTGATAGGGAAGTTTGACATATCTGTCAAAAGGAGATAAGATTTTTGCAATTCTTTCTTCTAGGGCTGGTTCTGTGGTTACAGCTGGAATGTTTGGTGAAGCGGTTTCTTTTTTTTTGCACACCTTCGGCGCTCTCCTGACGCACCCCACGAGCGCGGCCGACGCTGATGATAGGGTTGTAGTAGCAACCGAAGTCGAACCTACCTGCATCGATATGGAGCCAGACCGCCCTTTCGGGAGTATTTCTTCTTTCTTTCGCTGATGGAGTCCAGATGTAAGGCTCTTTTCCACTTGCTTTTCTCAATAGGCTTACTGCTTCAACCACATCCCGATGGAATAATTCCTTTTCCAACGCTCCCTTCCAAGCGGAATCTTGTAATAATAAGTTGCTCATATAACCACTTCCCTGTGGGAGATTACTTTGACTATAATCAATTCTTCCTGCACATAATGCACTTTCTTGTAAATCCAGCATTAACCCATTCCAAGAAGGGCTATTCTTTTTACTTAATAATTGTTCAAATGCTGTAACATAATCACTTCCAGTAGCAAGCTGTCTTCCAATACCTGAAAAATAATTTTCCCAACCTACTAAATTATTGTTATAATTTCCATCTGCTTTTCGGACCGCTTCGCCGTCTAACAGCAAGCCGCCGTCTAGCCTGATCGGCTCAATAGTTCTATACTCAACTGATGAAGTCATTTTCAAAGCATCCTCATGATCAATTCATTTATTTTCTCGCCGCGGTTGCCCAAAGCTCCGCTGACCTTAAATGAAGTTTTTATCCCTTTTCTTCCAAACCCTTTACGTGGTGGAGCTAATGCAAAGAATCTTTTGTATTTCTTGCCGTTTAATTCCAATCCTTTCTTCCCTTCAGGTAAAGGCTGGCCTCTTTTCTCGATAAGTTCTTTGATAGTAGCGTCAGTTACTTCTCCCCAGGTGATGTAATCTTTCACTTTGAATAACATTCCTTTGCTAACGGGATTATTTTCTAATACCACGCAATGATTTTTACGTTCTAAATTTAGCATTATCATGGTATCTTTGACAGGCTTAGTGACTTTCACCATACCTCTTACTAACACTGCTGCCAATTTTCCAGTTGATGGAGAAGCTGTTTTTGCCATCTTATGCCATTACTCCTTCAGAAGATTTTTCTTTAAGTTTTCCTTCAACGATGGCTAACCTTTCACGCTGTTCAGGACGGACTTTTACTTCTGATAATTTTTTCAGGGCATCCATAAGGGCAAACACAAGATTTATTTTTGTGCCGGTCTGCCCGGAAGTTTTGCTCCAGATATCTTTTATGCCTGCTAATTGTAATACTTTAGCGCATTCTTTCTCGATGCATAATCCTTTCCCCATCGGGGCAGGCATCAGTTTGACACGTACAGATCCGCATCTGCCTTCTACTGCGAAAGGGATGGTGTTTGGTTCAGCCATGCCCGATTCCCAGCTTCCGCATCCGCGGCGCACTCTTATGAGATTCAGTCTTGCGCATCGTTTTGCCTTATCTCTGGCAGGGACTGTTTCCTTGCTTTTTCCAAGGCCTATCCCAACATATCCATTTTTATTTCCTACTACTGCGCATACAGTGAAATTGATCTTGTTTCCTTCTTTGGTTTTCTTCTGGGTCTGTTTGAAGATCCTACGCTGTCCGCCGCCGAACTTACCTTTGGCCTGACCGATAAGCAATAGATCTTCCTGGACATTTGAAAGAAGAGAATCCACTATCTGCGCTTCCATGATCCTTAGACCTTTATTGAATATATCATCAATATCAGTTATCTCTCCTGCTTTTACTTTTTTGCCTAGATCTGTTTTAGGGTCCCAGTTCATTCCGGGAACAGGAGCTTCTACTTCAGCGTTTAATACATTCAGCTCCGGAAGTTCATCCGGTTCTTTTACAGTAACATTTTCAGCCATAGTTATACCTTTTACCTAATTTTTACCCATTATCTTATTTTTAACTTGAGCGAATACAGCAGCCATATTTTCTGGCGCCACTTTAGTTTTTAAATATTGCGCAAACTGAGTGGTTTCTTTGCCTTTCAGTGATTTTGCATGATCTTGTATATGCATTCCCTGCAATCTCTTATCATCAGGGAAGATGTTTTATTCTCGTGAGGCACTTTCAATCCTGCGTCGACAGCTCCTTTCAGGAAAGCATAAGTCCTTCCTTTGTGAAGCGGGGACCTTAAGCCGGTATCAAGCACGACTTCTTCATTGATCTTCTTTTCTTTTGCTTTTACTCCCAATGACAATCCGGTAAGGTAAGCGGCAGGGATACTTTTTGCAGAATAGGTCCATCCAAATTGTTTTAAAGCAGATGAATCTACACCTAACAATACTTTATCGCCTTTTGGGGTGAATTCTACTAATTGAGCTATTACTCTGGTGTTGGTCAATCTGACCACTACCCTTTTCTTTCCCGACAATAGCAGCTTTAATCGCTTGGAATAACGTGTCTTCAGCTCGCGCTTGCGCCGGTACAGGACTGTTCTTGGTTTTTGTGTTGCCATTTTTGTTTGTGAATATTATTATTTCTTCTCCTCGACTAAGTGATGTTCTTTCAGATACAGCTTGATGTGCCTTCTGTTCCTGAAATATCCGCCTTTTGATTTGGCGTATAAAGCACGATAGTTTTCCGTAGATACGAGAGCTTTATCGCGTAACTCTTTCAATAGGTCGCGCTGTGCCCTTATCTTTGATACCCATTTGTCTTTTCTGGTGACTACTGAGTTTTTAGTGCCTTTTCTGCTTCCTTTGCCATGCCTGCGTCCTTTTCTTTTTTGAGTCGCGATACGTCTTGCGCCGGCTCTGGAATGTTCATTGTGACTCACTACATATACTTTTCCTACAGCGATCAGGCCCCGCATATCTGACTTGGTGATCGCTTTCTGTACTTCTTCCGCTGCCTCTGCTGCAAATCTGACTTTCTTTGATGATACTTTCAGGATTTTTGCCGCAAGATTTTTTTTGTTATTCATGGTATGATTTTTTTATCCTCATTGGCGTTTAGTGATTGTTTTCTCTATTTCTTTCTGATGTTCATGCTCTGCTTCTTTTATCTCTTCAGAAGATTTCTCTTTGCTTTTCTTCTCTTCTTCTTTCTTGGCATGCTCTTCTGCTTTCTTTTTCTTTTCTATTTCTTTCTTAGCCGCTTCTGTAAATCTTTTCTTGCGGTGCTCTTTTCTTTCTTGGAATTCTGAATTTATCTTTTCTGCTGCTTTCTGAGCATCTTTTACATTAAGTACGGTTACACCTTTACTGTGCGCAGATTCAAGCAATGACAATCTTTTCCTGGCTCCCACTCTTGAACTGATTATGGCGCCTTGCTTTTTCGGATCTACCCCGTTAAGATCTTCAGCATTGCACACTACTACCATCTCTAATCCGGAAGCATGCAATCCTCTTACTTCTGCAGGAGCACCGAATCCCGGAGTAGGCATGGCCGGTCTTCCGCAATGCATCTGGCGTACTTTTGAATGTCTTCCATAAGGATATCTCCATCTAGATTTTATCTTAGGAGCATAGTGTGATTCCTTTACTACGAAATCCTGCCTTTTTTCCTTTCTCTGTTTTAGCAATTCTTGTTTTGTCATGGTTTTATTATAAATTCTGTCCCGGTTTTTGTACGATGTAACATCCATCTTGGAAAATTCTTTTATCTCGATTGGTGATCCTGCATAAATTTTCTATCCTTGCTGCGGTAAGGCCTGCTGCTTCCAGATCTGCGCTGGTTACGGTAACATCGTTGCCTTCTACTTTTACTATGACTCCTGGCACGATCTGCGCTTTACGCGCTACTGCTTCGCCGAGGAAATTCTTGATTATGAATTCATGGCCCGAAACGGTTACGGTCATAGGGAAGTGGCCTGAACATACCTTAAGTTTATACAGATGAAGTTCTTTTACTCCCTGGACCATATTTCTTATATGGGATCTGAATGCCCCTATTATGGTTTTTTCCCTTTTGGTGCCTTTTTCAGCTACCAATACTATTTTATTTTCTTCGAGAGTGATTTTTACTTTAGGATGCACGAATTCACGCTGTACTTCTCCCTTCGGCCCTTTTATATTTACTATTGCTCCATTTACATGCGCGCTGACTCCTGCGCTAAGTTCAACGGAACGTTTGATTGTTTCTTTCATTTTAGTAACAGTAAGCTAATAGTTTTCCCCCTGTTTGTTTTTCTTTTGCCAGCAGATGAGTCAATACTCCCTGAGGTGTGGAGACTAAGATTATTCCGAAGTCTTTTGCCGGAAGGTATCTTTTTTCCCATTTCTCGAATTCATTCTTGCTGGTGGAGAATCTAGGCTTGATGACTCCGCATTTGTTTAGGTTTCCAAGCAGGTGTACTTTTAACACTCCGCCTTTGCCGTCATCAACTTCTTCGAATTGGCCTATGTATCCGTGCTCATTCATGATAGTTAAAACTCGTTTGATGAGTGAAGAAGCGGGCTTGATAACTACTTCACGCTTTCCTACGCGTTCTGCGTTTATTACGTTGCTCAAGGCAGCCGCCAAAGGGTCATTAAACATTTTTTTTATACCTCATATTGATTTAACTTAATTTTTTGAAGTATTGCCGAAGCAATAATCAAAAATTTAGCAGTTAGCTAAATTTTTTGAATCCTATCTCTACCGCCATATCCCTGAAACACTGCCTGCATATGTGCAGGCCATACTTATTGATATGGCCGCCGGTTCTTCCACAGTTTTTGCATTTTCTTAATGCTTCCCCGCAGGAACGCTTCTTAGGACTGTTGAATTTCAGGTACTTTGCTTTCTTGACCGGTTTATTGTCAAGTTGGGTGAACGCTTTTTTATAATCGCTGGTAGTCATGGTATTATTGGACCTCTACTCCTAATTTTTTAACATATTCGATCGCTTCTTCCTTATTTATCTGATGATTTTTCCCAAGGGAAGCTGATTTCAATTTTCTTTTTTTTACTCTGTATCCGGGCCGTTCCAAAGTCACAGCTGCTTCCAGACCGATTATTTTCAGATCAGGATCATAATCTAATCCTGCGATATCTATGTATTCTGGGATGCCGAAAGAGAAGTTTCCTTTGTTGTCGAAACATCTTTTGCTCAACGTATTTTCTTTCGCCGCCAATAATCTTTTCAGCAGTATTTCGCAATTTTTCCTGGTAGTTACTTTGCATCCGATAGCCAATCCCGGACGCAGTCCCCAGCCGGGAATCCTTTTTTTAGTAAGAGTCTGGACTGGAGTAACGGAAGCTATCTTTTGCAACAATTTTAAACCCTTCTTTAGCAGGTCTTCGTTCTTTCCTGCCCCTATGTTTAGGGTGACTTTCTCTATGTAGATCGCCTTCATCGGATTTGTTTTATTGTTAGCCATGGTATTTTTGTGTTTTTAGTTTTATTTTATTTTTATTTCTGATTCTTTTTCGCCGACCACGAAAAGATATTCTTTTGCGGTCTCTACTTCTGTCCCGTCCATCGAATATGAAGCTTCCTCGCCTTTGATTTCCTTTAATACTCCAAGATCAGAGGCATGCTTTCCTTTGGTAAGGAAAACCTTCATCCCTTTCTTGAGAGGCAGTACTTTCTTTATCTTTGCTTCAGGGATAGACAAAACAAAAGTATCCCCCACTTTTGCGTCAGTATCGGTAGTTATGTTTCTTCCGTCATGCAGGTGGAACTGTAGTTTTCCCTGTGTGATTTTAGTCTTGCCTACTATTTTAGCCAATTTCACGCCGCTTTCAGATGCGGTTATTTCTGAGATCATCAATCTTCCCTTTGCATCCAGCAAGATGCGGTAATGCTTCTTAAGCTCAGGGATGGATAATACATCAAATAATCCCACTATGAAACTATGGTTGGTCCTGCGTTTTCCGTCTACTAATACTTCTTTGTTATTCAGCAGTTTCTTGACTTCGCCCATAGTAGAAGCTAAACTTAATTCGTCACGCAGTATGATTCCCAAAGGCAATCCGTTCTCGAAAGCATGGGCTCCTGGATTAGGCCGCACTATGAAAGTATTTGCTTTCCTGTCCACAAACCAAGTTTTTGGTGATGCGATGCGTTTTAAGTGATTCTTCATTTTTTGTTTTCCTCAGGAGACTTATTTTTCTTGGCATTCAATTTATCTTTGCCGAATTTTCTTCGTTTATCGTTCATCTCTAAGCTTACGATCATTATTTTTGAAGGATGGAAAGCTAAAGGCACTTTTGATCCATTTTTTTTGGTGTAATCCATGCCGCCGATGAACACCTGTTCTCGTTTCAAATTGACACGTTCTACTTTTCCTTCCTGCCCTTTGAACTTGCCGCGTAGGACTTTTACTTTATCCCCTTTGCGCACCTGCGCAGCGCGGGTGTTATGTTTCTTTCTTAACTCTGAAGATAGATGTACATGTAACAGCTTCTGCTTTACATGCAGGGGAGCGTTAGCTCTATACTTATGCTGTTTCCTCGCTTTTACGCTGGAATTCCAATGTGTGGAAAATCGTTTTGATTTCATTTTGTTTTTCTCATACCATCATGCTTGCTACTTTTGCCACTGCAGGCCATCTGTCAGCCACTTCCTTGGCTATCGGGCCTTTAAAGATGGTCCCTTTAGGATTGCCTTTTTCATCTTTCAACACTACGGCAGCATTATCTTCAAATTTGATTCTTGTTCCATCAGGGCGTCGGTATTCTTTTCTCTGGCGCACTATGATAGCATATACTACTGTTTTTCTCATCTCTAATTTTCCCTTTTTTACTGCGCCCATGACCATATCTCCGACACCTGCGGAAGCTACTCGGCCTTTACGGGTTTTCTGTCCTACTACGGAAAATATCTTGATCGCTTTTGCGCCGGAGTTATCACAGGTATAGACTAATGCTTCCAGCGGAAGTCCTCTGACCACGTGGCTTTTTAATGCTTTCATTCTTGTTCACCTGATCTTTCAGAGGATTTTTTCTTGCCAGACTTTTGCTTGTGCGCTTTTTCTTTCTGCTCTTCTGGCTCTTCGTTGGAGATTATCTTTTCCTTCTTGCCTTCTTTAAGTATCTGTATTATGACATGATGTTTGGTCTTGCTTAATGGCCTGGTTCTTGCCACTAATACTGATTGGCCTACCTGCGCATCTAGACAAGGAGGATTATGGACTCTAAGCCTGGAACGTCTTAATTCATAACGTTCATACTTCGGCACATACTGAGACCTAAACCATTCTATTGTAGCTGATTTATTGGTATCTTTCTTGATCACTATACCTGTAAGTAATTCTTTCTTGACTACTAAACCGCCGGTATAAGGGCAGTTTTTATCGTAGTACTTACTATCATAAGCTCGTTCTGGTGCGGGTATTCCCAACACTTCTTTCTGTGTTTTCATTTTGTTTGACCTTTTTGTGATTATCGATTATTTCAGCCGGTCTTCCGGCCTTTTTGCAATCTGATCCCCAGAGATTATCTTTCCGGACTTTGCCAGTTTGAATGTGATTATTTTCTTCATCAGGATAACCTTTTGATCATCCATTTGGATGGTGATCGTCTCTTTGGTTTCGTCGATTACTTTTCCCTTAACTCCGAGATTGCTTTTATTCTTTGAATCGGTAACTTCAATCTCTTCTCCTATAAGCTCATGGGGATAAGTTTCTTTCCTGACCATAATCTTACAACATCAAGAGTTTCACGTCTTGATGAGGTTACATCACCTCAATGGTTTCTTCTGGAAATCCAAGCTCGACCAGCACCGCTTTCATGCGCGATTTGTGGTCTCCCTGCAGTTCGATCTGCCCTGTTTTGGCAGTTCCGCCGCAGGCGAACTTCGATTTCAGGATCTTGAAGATCTCATTGATATTCGCTTCTTTCTTTATGCCGCCGATGATAGTATATTTTTTACCGAATTTCCGCTTTTCCAGCGTCACGGTAATTTTTTGCTGCTCACGGGCAATGGCTTCACAGACGCATAAGTCCTCTGGAAGCCCGCATTGATTGCATACTCCTATCATTTATCTCGTTTTACTCCTTTCTGCTGCAGTAATGTCAATATCCTGGCAACATTCTTTTTTGTCCTTCTTACTTTTCCTGAACTGCTGCTGCCTGCTCCTGCTTTTACTTCTACTTTCAATTTCAAGAGTTCCTTTTTAAATTCTTTCAATCGATTTTCGAGTTCAGCCGCAGATAAACTTTGCAGTTCTTTCATGACTTTCATTGTGATGCCTCTTCGGCAGCTTCAGCTTCTTTATCGACAACAGCCGCGACAACAGTTTCTGATTCTTCTTTCTTGACTGCTTTTTTGCTGCTTCTTTTTTTGGCAGGCGCTTTCTTTGGTTTTTCTTCCTTCTTCACTTCTTCGACCATTTGCTCCGGCTCTTCCAATAAGGTTATCTTATCCGGAAGCTTGATATCAGGAGGCATGATAGCTACTTTTACTCCCACAGTGCCGCTTTTCAGCAATGCTGGTTTTTTCGCGGTCCTTACGGATAAGGCTATGTCCCCGCATTTCTTCAGGTAACCCATGTAAAAACGCCAGCTTCTAGCTCTTGCGCTTGGAAGTTT
>CAYHKV010000006.1:0-17850 GCA_964357125.1 uncultured Methanosarcinales archaeon
GCATTTCCAGCGGTAACTAAAATATCTGAAAATAAGTTTCTGTTTTATAATTACAGCTCTCCGCTTACCTATGGCTTGGATTACATCTGGTTTAGGGGGCAGATTTCCCAGACTAAGATATATGCTCAAGTGCTTACTTTTGAAAAGAAGTGATGGTAAAATTAGTTTATGCAGATTTATTGCAGAACTTTTTTAAAGGGTTAAACGAGATTTTAAGATATATGCTTACATTCAAAGGAAAGGTTGTAGAAAAGAAACAGCTTACGGATGATGTGATCCTGCTTTCATTGGCCGCGCCGGAAGAGTTTACTTTTCAGGCTGGGCAATTCGTAACTTTAAGGATAGAAAAGGGATCTGAATACAAGTTAAAATCTTATTCCATACTTAATCCTCCTTCACAGAAAGGAAGGTTAGACTTATGCATCAAAATAATAGACGGCGGCTTCGCATCAGAAGTGTTCCTAGAAACCAAAGTGGGCGATCAATTTGAAGTCAAAGGCCCTTTAGGGCATTTCGTATTTGATGATAAGGATAAAAACAAAGAATTATGGTTTGTAGGGACGGGAACCGGAGTGGCGCCTTTATACAGCATGATAAAAGAAGGCCTGACGAAAAAATATAATAAAAAATATGTGCTGCTTTTCAGCGTAAGGTCCAAGAAAGATATTTTTTTAGATGAGATGTTCCGGTCATTGGCAAAAAAATATGCCAATTTTACTTATATGCCTACTTTAACCAGAGAAGAATGGGAAGGGGCTACCGGAAGGGTATATAAACACCTGCCTGAAGATGCAGAAAACAAAACTTTTTATATATGCGGGCTTAAAGAGTTCGTATTGGAAGTGAAGGATTTTTTGATCAAAAAGGATGTCTGTTCAGAATATATTAAATATGAGAGATATTCTTAAGAAGGTACTCTGATAATACTAAAAACAAAGGGAGTGGAAATAATGAAAATAACAGCATCAAAAGAGATGGATAAGAAACAAGAAGTTCTTGTGGCAGGATTGTTTGAAGAAGATACCGATAATTGCTCTTCTTTTAGCAAAGCATTAGCTCAGGAACTAGAAGAAGCAGGGCAGAGAAAAGTGTTCTTAAAGAAATTTGGCGAAACTTATCCTGCGAAAGTGCATGATCTTCCTTACCATAAAATATTTGTGTTAGGGCTGGGTCCAAGAAAAGAATTCACTCTTGATAAATTAAGGCAGGCATTAGGAAAAGCAGTTACTGCCGTCAAATCAGCATCATATGTTTCGATGTCTACCAATATCACTGAAAAATTAATCTCATTGGGGCATTTCAATCCTGAATCAGTGGGGAGAGCTACGGCGGAAGGATTACTGCTGGCAGATTATAATTTCATAAAGTATCTTGCGAAAGACAAGCAGGAAAAGAAAAAGCCATTGTCTGTAGCGGCAGTGCAATGGAGCGGGATCCCGGCAACATTCACTGCAGGATTAGCAACCGGAAGGATCGTAGCTGAGTCAGCCAATATGGTCCGTGACTTAGTCAATGAGCCGGCCAATGTAGTGGATTCAGAATATATGGAAAAAGCAGCAAGGCAGATTGCAGCCCAGCATGGTTCAGTGAAAGTAAAGGTATTGAATAAAGCAGAGCTTCAGAAAGAAGGGATGGGCTCTCTGTTGGGAGTAAATGCAGGAAGCAAAAATCCACCTAAATTATTGCTGATGGAATATCATGGTT
Source organism: uncultured Methanosarcinales archaeon (assembly GCA_964357125.1). GTDB lineage: Archaea > Nanobdellota > Nanobdellia > Woesearchaeales > GW2011-AR9 > JACPIL01. The sequence goes on from CAYHKV010000006.1 coordinate 1,705, forward strand.
CCAAGAAAGGGAAATATACTGCTTTGCTGGGAAAAGGAATAACTTTCGACAGCGGCGGCTATAACCTAAAGCCGACTAAATATATCGAAGACATGAAATCAGACATGGCGGGAGCAGCAGCGGTGATGGAAACTATCAGAGTGGCAGCGGAATTGAAATTGAAAAAGAATATTGTCGCAGCCATGCCTTTGTGTGAGAACATGGTAGATGCCAATGCTCAGCATCCGGGAGACATCGTGCGAGCCTGTAATGGAAAGACCATTGAAATAGGGAATACTGATGCAGAAGGCAGATTAGTGCTGGCAGATGCTCTCGCTTATACGGAGAAGGTGTATACTCCAGAAGTGATGATCGATCTAGCGACTTTAACCGGAGCCTGTGTGGTCGCTTTAGGATATTATGCGGCAGCTATTATGGGAAAAGATGAAGATCTTCTTCAGGATCTAAAGACAGCCGGAATGGCTTCCGGGGATAAAGTGTGGGCGCTTCCGTTCTTTGAAGAATACCAAGACTGGATGGACGGCACTATAACTGACCTGAATAATATCTCTCAGAAAGGGAAAGGATATGAAGCCGGTTCAATCACCGGAGCGGTTTTCTTAAGCAAGTTCGTAGAGAAAGCTAGATGGGTGCATGTAGACATTGCAGGTTCGGCATACTGGTGGGTCGATGGAGCTTATTTAAGCAAAGGAGCTACCGGTTCAGGGGTGCGATTGTTAAGCTATTATCTGATAGAAAACCAGGAGAAGGAATAATCAGTTTTGTTATAAAATAAAAATGGAAAAAGTTGTAATCTTAGGAAGCGGAATCTCTGGCTGTACTGCGGCTATCTATACTGCCAGGGCAGATATGGCGCCTTTAGTGATCTCCGGGCCGGAAGACGGCGGACAGCTTACCTTGACTACTGATGTAGAAAATTTTCCAGGATTTCCCGAGGGTGTGAAAGGGCCGGAATTAGTCGATATGTGCAAAAAACAGGCGGAACGTTTTGGTGCGAGGTTTAAAGTCGATATAGTGGTTTCAGTTAAAAAAATCAAAGCCGGATTTGAGTTGGCATTTAGCGACGGAGATAAGATCCAGTCAAAAACCTTGATAGTAACTACCGGAGCTTCTGCCAGATGGTTAGGCATACCTTCTGAAGAAAAATATAAAGGGAGGGGCGTCAGCACATGCGCAACCTGCGATGCCAGTTTCTATAAGGGAAAAGAAGTGGTGGTCATCGGCGGCGGCGATTCAGCGATGGAAGAATCACAGTTCCTGACAAAATTTGCTACAAAAGTGACAGTCATACACAGAAAAGATTCCTTCCGGGCTTCTAAAATAATGCAGGACAGATTTTTTAAGAATCCGAAATGTAAAGTAGTGTGGGACAGCGAGATAATAGAAATTTTAGGCGACGGCAAAAGAGTGACTGCCGTGAAGCTTAAAAATGTGACAACCGGTAAACTCAGCGAATTTAAAACAGATGGCGTCTTTTTAGCTATCGGACATATTCCTAATACCAGCATATTTCAGGGATTATTGAATCTTGATGAGAAGGGTTACATAATCACTGATCGTTTTATGAATACTAATGTTCCCGGCTTATTTGCAGCAGGAGACGTACAGGATGTCCGTTACCGGCAGGCGATAACCGCAGCTGGATCAGGATGCCAAGCTGCGATGGAAGCAGAGAAATATCTGGCTGAAAAAGAGTGATCTTTATTATCCAGGAGTAACACAGTATTAAATACCAGATTTCTTTTATAGTGTTATTCGAGGTGTTTATCTTATGGAAAAAGATTCTTTAATAATTTTGTTGGTCGTAGTAGGTTTAGTGATGGTCTCTGCAGTTATACAAGGCAGCAAAACCATTACCGGTGGGGTAGTAAAGCTAGGCGCCACTTATGAAATAGATGCAGTCAGAGTAATGGATGAAGGTAGATATTCTGTTGATGGAACAAGTTTTAGCTTATCTTATGGTGAATCAAAAGAAATTTTGGATGGAGCATTGTTAACTCATGAATCATCTTTAAGCAGCGGGGTTCGTTTCGAGCTTTCCGGGGCCTGTAAAAATACTTACGTTATCAGCGCAACCTATAATGGGGTCGATGATTCGGAAGAAGAGTGGGGAGAATTCATAGTTAGGACCAATGGAGAAAAGAACGCTCAGTTCCAGCTTAAAGAAGGAGAATCAAAAGCCCTTTCAGACGGATCAAAGATAACCTTATTGGATTTACATAGGGGGTCTTTTTCCGGCGACGACAGAGGGACTAATTTTGAATTGGTCTGCAGTTAGATCATAATTTTTTCTTTATTTCTTCTTTTATTTTTAATAAGGTTTCTAACTCTATCTTCTGCTTTGGGTAAGGGGCATAATTGCCTTTCGGATTTAGGTCTGTGAAAGTGATCCCATGGTAGATTCTTGGTGTGTTATAACGAGGAATAAGATGGGCATGCAGGTGAGCAGCTTCATTTCCATATATGGCTAAGTTTGGCTTATCGTGCTGGAATAGTTCCATTATAGCTTTATCCCAATCAGGGATTATTTTTCCAAATAGTTCAATGACCTCTCCAGCGTTCATGTCTGATAAAGAAGCAGCTTCTTGTCTTTTTGCCCAGGCATAACATCTTCCAAGGTAAGGAAATTGGTTGATGTGCAAGAACAGATCCCAATTTTCATATTCTTTTATCTTAAATTGGTCGTAATCCATGATGTGATGTGTTTAGAATGTAATATATTAATCTATTTCTTTTTAGAATAGCTTCTTACAGAGTTGACAGTAGCTTTCATACCTCGGTATGACACGCCCATGATCTTACTTCCGATATATAATCCGGCTAACATAATAGGTATAGAGGCATAGGTAGCGTATTCATCCGGCACTTTAAGCTCTTCTCCAACCATATCTTCTACCAGTTCAATACCCCCTTTTACTATCCTACTACCGGCACCCATCCAATCGCCTACTATTCCGCCTGCATGTGTAGCAACTATGCCGGCTCCTGCAGCGCTAAGGATGATATTTCTGTTTTCGCGGCCTTTTTGGGCAAGATATATTCCGGCAGGAGTCATTATATAAGGTGCGATCCCGACTGCGAACATGGCTAAGGAAGAATTATTTTCCGGCTTGACATAACCACCTAGAAGAGGAAACATTATTTTGGATTGAACTCCCGGGATCAATTGTTCCCAAATCTGGCCGCCATATAAAGTATTGAAAACTATCTCTTTGTTGGTTCCACCAGTCAAAGAATTTACTCCAGCGTGAATAAGTTCATGCGGTACAGCTATAACTCCAAAAGCAGCCAAAGTTGATCCTATTTCTTTCATTGTTCTTGAAAATGTACTTCCTTTGAAAAGATCTCTGAATTCAGAATCTTTCATCATCTCATTCCAAGTCGGCCTGAATGGTTTTTTGATGAAATCTTTAAGGGTGTAATCGGAAGGCTCTTGTATCTCTTCTTCATGCCTTTTAATGCGTGTAAGAAGATCTAACCTATTTTTTAAACCAACATATCTTTTCTTTTTTTCTGGCTTAATATGCCTTAAAGCTATTTTAGAATTTTTTTTAAATTCAGTTAGTTCTGCATAATTAAAATTATAAAATGTATTATAACCATAAAATCCCCTCTCGCACAAAACTTCAATCAGAACCTCCAAGTAATCAATCGAATTTTTGCGAGGATCTAACTCCTGATACTCTATAGTCAATTCGTCCAGTGACATAAATTCTTAATTTAGGGGATTATTTATAAATATATTCTAGAAAATATAGTTTATATAGGTGATATTCAAAACAATTTAGCCAACATCGGATAGAACAGGTTCAGCAGAAGTATCAACAGGAAGAATAAACTAACTCTGCGATAAGCTTTTTCTCCTTTCTCTGCGCCTTTAAGCTTGTGTAAGAATACCTGAGCCATCCTGCCGCCGTCTACTATGGGCAAAGGCAATAGATTGAACAATCCTATGCCTAAACTTAGCAGAAACAGCCAGCGGAAGAATCCGCTTACCCAATCCAATAAGAAATAGGTGACTTTCCAGATGCCGCTGCTGAAAGATTCTTTTATCTTGAATTCATTATTGATGTCCTGTATCCCTAAGAAGGGCTTTTTAGGGTTGTCAGGATTTGCGGCTAAAGTTATCTGGTATTTTTGGTTATCTTCCGTAGTTATGGTTATCTTGTCTCCAGGACGATGGAAACTAAGCTCATCGCCGAATTCCTGGAAATTGCTTATTTTTTGGTCTTCAATTCCGTTGATTATAGTTCCGGGCATGATGCCGGCTGCAGCGATAGGCATGTCAGCTACTTGAGCTCCGAACACAAATCCTACCGGTTCAACCATAGCCTGCTGTATAGGCATGAAAATAAGATTCAGCAAAATAACTGCAACAACCGCTAAAGTGATATTGGAAAAAGAGCCTGCAGCAAGAACTGAATATTGGACGATGTCTTTTTCTTTCTGCAGTTTTTTTTCATCCGGTTCGACGAAAGCGCCTAAAATTGGCCCGAAAAAAACAATGCCGGTGTTCTTGACTTCTATCTTATGGGCTCTGGCTACAATGCCGTGTGAAAATTCGTGTATTATAGCGATGAAGAATATCGCGATAAGCCAGTACCAGAATGGTAATACTCCTAATCCAGGTACATTTATTCCGGGCAGAACTAATGAGACTCCAGAAACTGCGCTGGGCTGGGTTATGAGCGAATATAAATTCTTGATAAGGATATAAGATATGAATATCAATCCCACAAAACCGACACCCATGCCGACGTAGCCGAAAAGCACGATCCATTCGCGGAATTTCTGCGACAAGGAATCCATGAACTTAATACCTAATTTAGTACGGTACAGGAAGATGACTTTAGCCTGCCTTTCTATCCTTTTCCAGTTGAAAGCGATGAATAAGGCGACTAATAGGTAGAAGATAAGGATATATTTGTATTTTAGGATAAATGAAAGTACATCCATCATAGGTAAAAAGAAAGAATAAGGGTTTATATTTGTTTGGATTTCTTAGCTTAGATAATAAAAATTAAAAATAATAAAATTAATACTTATTCAGTCTATTTCTTCCTTTTAGGCCGTAATTTCATAGAACTGCAATTTCGGCATTTGACTTTTCCCTGGCTGACTTTCAGGCTGGGAGCTCTAATCTTAGATTTGCAGATCTTACATACAAAAACATTCTTGATAGTCCTTCCCAATGCTTCTTCAAATTTAGTGGCCATAGTTTATTACCTTTATTTAACCTGTTTCATGACTTTGGTTCCCATCAAAAGCCAGTAAAGCACTTCTTTGCCTTCCTTCACTTCTTCTTTAAGCTCTTCCGGGATCTCCATCTCAAAAGTTTCATAAGTTTCCATATCCATGACATTGGCGGAATTACCGGTGATGGATAGGATCTGAGCGCTCTTCTTTTCAATGATCGGGGCTTCTACTTTATCATGCCCGGGCATGACTAGATTACGTTTCTTGCCGTCTAATATGCCTACTGCGGTAAGATTGATCTTAGCGTGTCCGTGTTTTCCGGGACGGGAAGTTGCAGTATCAGTTATCTTACAAGGAGCTTCATCGATTATGATGGTATCTCCTTTTCTTAGGCTGCTGGCGCCAACAAGTTTCTTTTCATACATGCCACATCAACTCCCGGTGTTTCCAAATAATATGCGGTTTTATATAAGATAATCCTTTCCGCTTCTATACAGCAAAAAATTAGAGGTTATTTTTAAATGTATCGTTATAGTTAAGCTTATCCAAAGACTGGTAACTCCATAAAAAGAACCGTTCATTTTTAATTTTAAGTGTAAATTTGCCTAATGGAAATAAGAATTCTGAAGGGATCCTTTCGGGAAGTTCACTATAATATCCTACCAGATGTCCGCCATTTCCAATCTCAATGGTCCAGAAATAATGTTCTGTCAATTGTTCCAGCATGGATCTCATTGAAACAAGTTCCAGAAAGAAGCTTTTTTGCCTTTAATTCTCTGCTTACGCACAAAAGAGCCGATCTCACGTTCAATTTTGTCTTGGTCAGGATAACGGCGTTCATCTTCCCTGAAAGCCCGGCTATGGAATGAGCTTCTGCCGTAGTTATGGCTGAACTTATGGTACTTATGGAGCAATTCGTGATACATAAGATAATCCAGCATCTCAGGAGAGGCAGCTTCAAACAATGTAGAAACAACAATAGTGTCGTTATGAAAATTGTAACTGGCAAGTTTTCGGAATGAATCAGTTCCCCAGACTAAATTCGGCTGTTCTACCGCTTCAGGCAATAATCGGTTAGCTCTTTGAAATGAAGCTTCCAAAAGCGGGTCGGATCTTGTCTTTGGCGTCAGAATAGGAATATTCTTGATGAAATTATTGTATAATTCAATGTTATAAGTCTGGGCTCTGGTCTTAAACATCTTTAGTAGGAGATTCTGAACTAAACCTATCTTTATTTCCGGGTCGATATCTTTCCATTGCAGGTTAAGATTGACTTTTATGCTGCTTGGAGTGAAACGGATATTAGAATTGAAATCGCTTAGCCTACGGTTGTATTCCAATTCGGACTGATAGGTGAATTCTTTGTTTGGAAAAAGGCGGTGGAATGATTCTTCTATTAGGTCCATGAGGTATATTTTGCTGGTTTATTTTATAAGAATTGCCCCTATATCTTTATTCTGTATAGTGAATATATTTAGGTTATCTTGTTGAAAATCAGTTTTGCTCAATCTCGTATCTTAGGATAGCAGCAATCCCGCCTAATTCCCGCAGCTGGACCCCTTCCCGAGTTTCTGTAGAGATGATCTTTACGATAGCGCCACCTTTCTGGGCTTTCTCTTCCAATTCAAAGATCTTGTCTTCGGATAAGTTTTCTGAAAGCAGCAATATTTTTACTGCGTTCATCTCCAATGCCCTTAGGGTATGCGCTTCCCCGTAAGTGACTTTCTTTGGATTTTCCCTGAATTCATTGAAAAATTCCTGCACAGCTTTCTTTTCCACCGCGATCTCTTCTTCAGAAAGGATATCTTCAGACTTATCTAATAATTCCTGCAGGCCGAATTCTTCGGTATAGGAAAGATCTTTAGTGCCGATGATCTTTTTCTGCAGATCTCCAGTGATATATTCTTTGTTCAGGAAATCGTTTACTGTAGTTCCGGGACCGCCGACGATGATGCCTTTTAGGTTATTGCCTAAAGGAAGAAATTGGTTTTTCATGTATTCTGCTATTTTTTTGAAATGGTCTTTGTAAGCACCTTCTCTCAATCTGGCGAAACGAGCAGCACTTTGTCCGCCTGCTTTAAACTTTCCCGGCACTTCAGAGTGGGTTTTTTGCAAGGGGACGATAGTTTTGCATTTCAGCAAGGCTAGGATAGCATCTCTTCGGTCTAATACAACCAAGCCATACACGCGGTGTTCGACCATTATCTCTTCCAGGATATCGGTAACGAAATTTTTATCACAGCGGTAGATACGGACATTCAATGGCGTAGGCGGCTCAAAGCTCCATACCCGGAAATCCTGTTTTCCTTCTCCGGCAGCTATGTTTCCTGAAAATACAACTAATCCGTTAGGCGGAGTTTTTGGAAATCCGCGCAGATGCTGGATCATCTTTTCCAAAGCGCCCTGGACGTTTTTTTTAGTGACTGCCGATTTGATGTTGGAAGCTGTACCTTGCTCTTCAGCCAGATGCTGTATGATCTTTATGATATCATAATCTTTTGGGATGTAAACTGTTACGAACTCAGTGTGGGGAGCTTTATAGTTTTTCAACTCATTTACTAACTTTCTTAAGTGCAGTTTTTCAGTAGCAGTGATCGCCATGCCATGACGATATAAGCGGTATTTTATAAAAGTTTGTCAAATCTGTCTTCTTCCTTTCTTCTCCTTCTTCCATAATGCTTAAATAAGACCTGAAAAAGTCAAGGCTCATGGCTTTCAGCGATGATCTACTGCAATTGGACCGGCCTCTTTCTGAAGGCGAAGAGATACTAACAATGCCGGCCAAGCGGCAGTGGCCATGGAACCAGTCATTATCTTCTTACAAAAAACATGAGACCAAAGCAGGCCTTTACTTAGTCCTGCCGCATAACAGGAACGGAAGCGTCTTCACTTCTTCTGCCATAGGATCGGTAAAATCATGGAAAGACATCCATCTTGGCGAAGGATTTTTTTTAGAGCAGACCTTCACCCAGAACTATAAAGGTTCGATCCTGCAGGGAAGCATGGCTAAAAGGAGACTATACAGCCGGGAGCTGAATTTAGGGTCTGATATTTATGTTACTTATGCGGTAGATAAGTCGGGAGTTCCGGCGATGTGTCGCATCTTATACCAGATGATCCTTCCTGACCAAGATATAAAGAATGTGTATTTTGAGGCCTATCGGGAAAAGCTCTCGAAAAAATCAGAGGTCCAGATCAGCGGTCCGCATATCTCGACTAACTTAGATGGGTTTGTGAAAGAGGAAGGGTCTAGGATCGATCTGGAAGCCACTTTAGAAAATTTAGCCGATAAGATTTCCTCACCAGAATATGATCCGGAAGACATAATGGGTCTTTTTAATTATGATTACATAAAGCAGCAGTTATTGCACTGATGATCTTTGCCGTTTTTTCCTTGGCAGTATCAAAGATCAAGATCTTATGTTTTTTTTCCGTAGCTTCGGTTAAGCAGATTTGAAAAATCTCCGCATCTAAATTCTCGCGGATTTTCTGTTTAGAATATTTCCGTTTCTTTAATCTCATCTCCAAGGTTTTAAGATCAGAACAAGTCAGGACGATACAGAGATGAACTAGCTTCTTTGGCAGCAGATGGCTGATATGCGAATCGATGACCAGCCCCTTTTTAGTCTGCTTTAATTTTTCTTTGACTAATCTTTCAAATTTATGGTAATCGATATCATAGCTTTGTTTTGAACGGTCGTAGCCGGTAGAGATCTGCTTGTAATGGTGGTGTAAATCTAATCTTTCAAGCCCTAGTTTTTTTACAAGAATCTTAGCTAAAGTAGATTTTCCAGTGCCTGGAGAGCCAGAGATGGCTATGAGGGGTTTAGACATTGTTCTTATCGCGTCTTTCCTGCTGCCGGTGATGCAGATGCCTGTGTTTCATGAAGCCACTGATGAAATGTTTATGCATCAAATACTCTGCGATCAGAATTACCAAAAATAAGGCTACAGCGTAACCGGCTAAGATAGCTACCGATCCCCATACTGAGCTAATACTGTTTTTGAAGATGAAAAGCTCTCTGATCACTTTTTCAGATATGACAAATGGATTCAGCGTAGTTATTTTGCGCATCGCAGCAGAAATACCTTCCAAAGGCATGACAACACCAGAGACAAATAACAATAAGCTTCCGGTAGATATGGAAGCGAGAGTTCCGGTCTCTTCAGATTTAAAGGCGTATCCGATGCCCATGCCTATGAATGAAAATACTGAAGAAGATAACAATAATACTCCTGCTACCGGCAGCATATTCAATGGATTTTCTTTTAAGAATATCGCAGAAACACTGAGGATGATAACGATCTGCACCAAGGTTATCAATACTGTCGTAAGATAAGTAGAGATGACAAAAGTCCCCTTACGTAAAGGAAGGAAGTAATTTCTGAAAAAAGCCGGGCTGTTCTTTTCCATCATGACCAAAGTGGTGCCTAACAGCAATGAAGAGAACATGACCGCTAAAACCAGCAATGCTGGGAATAAGTAATTTAAGTAAGTATTTTCCGGACCGATCTCTTCTATTTTTGTAACTAAAGGCGAAGAAAGAACTCCTGCATCAGTAACTTTTTGCGCTTCCAATGCGGCTTTCATCTCGCTTAATTTCTGCTGGACTCCCTCTAATGAAGTAAGGCTTTGTTGTAATGCCTGTGAAGTGTCGCTGAGGCTGGTGCTGGTAGAACTTACTGCCTGTGAAGCGGTATTCAATTTAGTTTTTGCAGAATCAAGGTCCTGCTGCAAAGCGGTGACTGCAGCAGTGACTGCGCTGAAAGAGATGGTTTGGGTGGTATTTGATCCGGTCTGGTTGAGGCCTCCTTCGATAGCAGTACCTCCATTTAACATATCATTTATGGCGCCCAATTTAGTTTTAACATTGCCGAGAGTGTCAAGAACAGCTCCTTTTCCGGTCATGTTAGCGCCTTGCACGGTGTCAATAGCATTATCGACTTCAGATAAGCCATTGTCTACATTTGAAGAGACGGCAGCCTTAAAATCAGTTATAAGCTGCGGGTTAAAAGTGGCTTCAGGAACGGTAAGATCTAAGGTAGTAAGCTGCTGCACGGCAGTCTGGGCGGAAGTAGTGGCCGCTGAACTTTTTTCTTTGACTCCGCTCAATTGGCTGTTCTGTTCATCTAATTTTGTTTTAGTATCAGAAACTGTCGTCAATATGTTATTGCTAAGCTCTTTTGAGATCTCTTTAGATTTGAGATTGAACTTATTGCCTAATGTTTCCTGGATCATCCAGACTAGATTAATTTTGCTCGGATCTACATAAAAAGTGATCTCTTTCTGCTGGTTTCCGTCTATCTTTAGGCTTTCCGGAACTGAAAGGCAGGTATGCACTATGCCTTCTTTGATGTCCTTGACGCAGTCGTCTACTGAAGATTCATATTTTATTATCTTAAATTCCTGTTCCTGCAATGAAACCATCAATGAATTTACATCATCACTGAAAACGGGCGCATAAATGCCGATGTTCAATCCGTATTTTGAAGTGTTATTGTATGAAAGGCCTAATAATAAGATGATCATCAAAGGAGCAAAGAAAATGACTAATGCAGATGTTTTTGAACGTACCAATAGCTTAAGGTTCTTTTTAGTCAAAAGCAGCAGCGATCTCATTTTTCTCTCTGGGTTATAGTTTCAAAGACTTCATCTAAAGACGGCCTTCTGATGTCCAGATCATGAAGATATAAATTTTCATCCTGGATTATGGTAAGCAATGAGCTTACAGCTTTGTTGATGTTTTTTGGATGCACTACAAGATAATTTCCCCTGTCAATTATCTTCTCGACGGGCATAGATTTGAAGATGGAGATGAATCTCTCTTTATTGCTTCCGGGACTTAGAGAGATGGTGAAATGATCTTTAAGATAAGGCCTCTTGATATCTTCAATGTTTCCGTGGCTGTGGACTTTGCCTTTGTGCACTATGGTTATTTTGTTGCAGGATCTTTCCAGCAATGAGAGATGATGAGAAGCGATAACTATGGTGACTCCCTGTTTATTCACCTGCATCAAAAAATCCATGATCTCTTTTTGAAGCATGGGGTCCAGATCGGCAGTCGGTTCGTCTAAAATAAGAATTTTAGGTTTATGCACTAAACTGCAGGAGATGTCTAATCTTTTCTGCATCCCTCCCGAGAGGTGTTCAGCCAGCTTGTTCTGATGGGGCAAGAGTCCGGTAGCTTCCAGCAAACCATGTACATTTCCTTCAATGGTCTCTTTAGGTAAACCATATAGCTGCCCGAAATGCATCAAATTTTCTAAAACAGTAAGTTTAGGATAAAATGAATTGTGCTGGGGAGCATAACCCAACAAATCTTTTATCTTATGCAGATTTTTATGTAGATCCTGCGGTCCTTGGGTAGCTTTTAAAAAATGGGTGACATCTCCATCGCTAGGTTCTAAAAATCCGGCGATCAAGTTCAATAAAGTGGTCTTTCCGCTGCCGGATTGGCCTATGACTCCCAGAAGGTCTCCTTCCTCTATAGTAAGATTGACATCTTCCAGTATCTGGCTCTTGCCGAACCTTTTATTTACCTCTTTTAACTCTATTAACTTCACACCCACATCACAGCTTTTTAAAAAGAATAAGAATATATAAATGTTATGGGCGGTATAAGGCTGGGCAGTAACATAATCTTTATATACTATCCCTTAAAATAAACAAGGCATGTTTGAGAAGATTAAGCATATTTACGAAACTAAATATAAGTTATTGATGATAATCCCTTTGCTTCTCTTAATATTTGCTTTGGTGCAGATAGGGGTGCAATATTCTACCACCGGCGACTTTGTCCATAAAGGCATCTCGCTCAAGGGAGGTTCTACTTTAACTATCTCTAAAGATATTTCGTCTTCTTCGACGGAGTTAGAAAGCTGGCTGCAGCAGCAGTTTCCCACGGCCGGAATCTCTGTCCGGACTTTAAGCTCTGCGGGAAAAACTACCGGAATCGCTATAGATTCAGAATTTCAAGATCCGGCAGGGATAAACTCGCTGGCAGAAGCAATTTCAGATAATTTCAGCCTGCAAAAGACGGATTATAGCATAGAAGTGGTAGGTTCTTCTTTAGGAAGCAGTTTTTTTAAACAGATGCTTATAGCGCTGCTGTTCTCTTTTTTACTGATGGGGATAACAGTGGTTTTGTATTTCCGGGCTTTCATAACCAGCCTGATGGTCATACTGGCGGCAGTCTGTGATATCGTAATCACTTTGGCGATATTTAATCTGACCGGCATGAAATTGAATCCGGCAGGCATCGCCGCTTTTCTTATGCTGATAGGTTATTCGGTGGATGGGGAAGTAGTGATCTCATCCCGCCTGATAAAACGTAAGGATGGGACGGAATTGCAGCGGATATACGGTGCGCTGAGAACCGGCTGGACCATGACCCAGACTACTTTGGTAGCGGTCATAGTGGCTTTGATCTTTGTACAGAGTGAAATAGTTAAGCAGATAATGGTCATTTTGCTGATAGGCCTGATCGTCGATACTATCGTAACCTGGATACAAAACGTGGGCATACTGCGCTGGCATTTAGAAAAGAAACACAGGTAAATCTTATATGATGAAAATTAAAAAATTATTGTTGAACTGGAGGGTCTTGTTGCTTCTTACTCTTATATTATTCTCTGTCTTAGCCATAAAGCCAAGAATATTTGGCGTAGAGGGAGTGGAAATACATTCGATGACGGCCGGCTCTTCAGCTGCTGATGCAGGAATGATCAATCCGGACTCTAAGATCACCCCTACTTCCAGGGAGCGAATAATTTCCGTGAACGGAATAGAAACTCCTACCGTGGAGGAATATTATTCAGCGGTCTCGCAACTAAGATTAAATAATACTGTGCGTATGGAGACCAATAAACAAGCTTATACTTTTATCGCTGATAGCGAAGATCTTGGTCTCAAAGTCAAGAAAGCGTCTTTTTCTAATCTGCGCATGGGTCTGGATCTGGAAGGAGGAACAAGGGTCTTGTTGCAGCCGGAAAGCAAGATATCAGAAGATGACCTTCAGACTACTGTAGATAGTCTTAAAGAACGCCTTAATGTATATGGATTAAGAGATATAGTAGTCCGCAGCGCTTCTGATCTGGAGGGGAATGATTTTATCCTTATAGAGATAGCAGGAGTTACTGAAGATGAGATCCAAGAACTATTGGCAAAGCAGGGGAAATTCGAAGCCAAGATAGGTAATGAAACTGTTTTCTTCGGCGGCGAAAAGGATATAACTTATGTATGCAGAAGCGCAGAATGTTCAGGGATAGACCCCAGGCAGGGATGCGGAAAGACGTCAGATGGATACGGGTGCGGATTCTCTTTCCAGATCTCATTAAGTCCTGAAGCGGCTGCCAGGCAGGCGGCCATGACTAAGAATGTTAATACTGTAAATGATAACGGCCAATGTTATTTAAGCGAAAGCTTAGTGCTCTATTTAGATAATAATGAAGTAGATTCATTACGCATAGGATGTGAACTGAAAGGAAAAGCCCTGACTGACATACAGATCTCAGGATTTGGTTCTGCCTTAACCCAGGAACAAGCGGTAACCTCAGCGCTGCAGAACATGAAAAAACTGCAGACCATCCTTCTTACCGGAAGCTTACCAGTAAAATTAGAAGTCGTAAAGATGGATACTATCTCTCCTTCTTTAGGAAAAGAATTCTTGAATAACGTCATGTTAGTGGGCGCGCTGGCTATGGCTGCCGTAGCGGCAGTAGTATTGATCCGTTATAAAAAAATAATAATAATCTTCCCTATGGTTTTGGTGATGTTGAGCGAATTGGTCATGATCTTAGGCTTTGCCGCACTGGCGGGCTGGAATCTGGATCTGGCTTCTATCGCCGGATTGATCGTAGTGGTAGGGACCGGCATGAACCATTTCATAGTCATCACTGATGAGACTTTGCGTAAAGAAGCTGCAACTTTAGACTGGAAAAGCAGGATAAAGAATGCTTTGTTTATCATCATGGGCGCATATCTTATCAATCTGGGCAGCCTTATACCCCTGTTCTGGGCAGGAGCTGGATTATTGAAAGGCTTTGCGCTGACTACCATAGTGGGCATGTCTGTAGGTGTTCTGATCGCAAGACCTGCTTATGCCGCTATAATTGAGATACTGCTGAAAGAAGAGTAAATAGTTTTAAAAAGTTCAGAAAGATTTCTTTATCATGGTTAATTATATCGTAAGGCTTACACCTGAATCTGTAAAGCAAGGCAGCCCCACTATTGATGAAGTTGTTAAAAAGTTACTAATGATAGAAGATTGTCTAATCCTTGATGAGGATAATAAGGCTGCGCTTTTCCAATATTCTGTTGATTCTGTTGTATCTACTTATTTCTTGAGTGATCTAATGAAATATTTGGGTTATTCTGAGAAACAACTGATAATAGCTCCAGAAAGTTACACTCCGCTTCCGGATATAAGACTTAAAATCAAAGAATGATCCTCTAAATTATTCTCTTAAACTGCTTCGTATCTGATCAACAATGTAAGGGATCACAAATGCGATTCCAAATATACCTGCCAAAATCCAGGGATTATGCGGGGGATTGTTCAGCTTGAGGCTTTCTATAAATTTGTTTGAAACCAATACCATAGCTATGACATTTGCGACTGCTATGACTGGAACCATGACGCTGGCGATCCTGTGATGTTTCTTCTCTAACAATCCGATGTCGGTGATAAGGAAATTATACAGGAACCCGATGGTCAATGCCAGCAAGGCGACGATGCTATACAAAACTATTGAATTCAAAGCGATCAAGAAAGGAATAAGCAGTAACGACACCAACAAGTTGGCAAAAATAATCACTACCAGTGCGCTCCAAAAGACCATCTTTGAAAAGAAAACGTCGTGTATGGTAGATCGATCAAGGATCTCTTCTGCTTTTTTGATCTCTTCCCTGGCCCATCCTTTCTGCATCAATTCTTCTTTTCTGTAGTTTTTCATCTCTTTAATGTCCTAATGAAAGATGTTCTGCGACTTTACGGAATTCTTTTGCGTATCTTGATCTAGGATACAGATAAGTTAGAGGCATCTGCTTATGGGTAGCTTTACGGACTTTTCGGGTATATCCTATATTGGCAAGGATGGGAAATTCCAAAATGCTTTCTACTTCTTTCTGGGTAAGCTCGTCCTTTCCGCCGTTAGTCATGTTCAAGATGATGCCGGCGATAGCGTTGTTGTGTTCTTTAGCTAATTGCACCGTCTTTAAGGCGTCCATGACTGAACTTAAAGTTGGATTTACTACCAGAACAACCTCGTCGGTATTTTTTAAGATGTGATGGACATCGTAGCCAAGTCCGCTGGGAGCATCTACTAAAACGAAGTCAGTGCTGTTTTTTAAATGGTCAAAGATCTTGTTGAGCTTCTGCGGATTAGTTTTCTGATATTCGCTTAATGACGGTGAAGAAGGTATAAGGGCGATGCCACTCTCGTGCAGATAAATGATCTCTTTCAGGCTTTTTTCCTTGCGGAGAAACTTGTTAAGCGTCCCTTCAGGGTTGACAAATCCTAGCTGCAAAGCTAGATTAGGAGTTACTATGTTGGCATCGACTAAGATGACATCTTTTCCTGAAGAAGCCAGAGTTTGTCCGACATTAAGGGTGCAGGTGGTTTTGCCGACACCTCCTTTTCCAGATACAAAAGCGATAAACTTGGTCATAATAAGGGTTAAGGCAAGAGAATTATTTAAATATTCTGTTGGTGGGGGCTTATTTCAAATCTACTCTTCTTCAACTATGCCTTCTATCATGCCGCGGGAATAAAGCAAGAACTTGTGGATGAATTTTTCACAATTGACCAGATTATCGATCTCAACTTCAACAGTAGATTCTTCTTGAGTGATGACTAAAGTGACGTGGCGCCTGAACTCCTGCCTTTTTTGGTGCGGAGATTTAAGTATATTGCGCAGGGAAAAGTAGAAGGTCAAGTTTTTTTGGATAA
>CAYHKV010000007.1:0-16291 GCA_964357125.1 uncultured Methanosarcinales archaeon
CTGAAAGCGCAGAACAGATACAGCGTTTCAGCAATGCTTTCGGCTTATTTCATTTGGCCCATGGACATGATAAAAATTTCTATTGTGCAAGGGAAGCAGTAAGTCATGTCGCAGGATTGCTGGAGATGGATTACATCGAAGGCGGAGAAAGATATGCCAACGGATTAAGCCAAGGCCCTTTAACCGTTACTGAAGAGCAGCCAAATGGAAACTTAAACCACCATCCCTGTCATCTGATGCATCCCGGGATGTACAGCGCTTCCGATCTGGAAAATCTGGCCAGAGAATTGAAATAATTCCCTTTAGTTTTTCGCCCCTCTGTGATGACACGTTTTCATCAAGAAAATTCTCTGAAATCCATAATCTTTTTAAATGGGCTCTCTCATTTAAGTGAACAGGGGGATAGAGTCAGGAGTGATACATTATGTTTAGTCTGTTTTCAACCCCAGATTGGTTTGATGGTTTTGATCTGTTATTGCAGGGAGTAGGCTTAGTGATAGCTTTTCTTATCGCAGCTTACAGCTGGCGTGTATACAGGATCCATAAAGAAAGCAGATTCATGTATTTCTCATTAGCATTTATTTTAGTATCCTTAAGTTTCGCATTCAACATAATCACTAACGGAGTATTATACTCGTTTCTGCTTCGGGAGACTGTAGCAGATGTGCTCAGGCCGGTAGCAGGTCAACATCTAAGATATACCGGACTATATTATAGAGCAGGATTCTTTTTCCAGATGGCCAGCATGCTAGGAGCATGGCTGTTGATATTCCTTATATCGCAGAAGTCCAGAGCCAGACTGACTAAATTTTACGAAGTAAGCCAGATAGGGTTGTTTGTCTATCTTGTGCTGTTGATATCAGTCATCAGTAATTTCCAGTCAGTAGTCTTTTATCTGACCAGCTCAGTCATACTAAGCCTTATAGTATTGAACTACTACAAAAATTACCTTACCACTGAAAATAAAAATGCCTGGAAAGTCATGAGCTCATTTTTCCTGATATTGCTTGGAAACCTATTTTTAGTGTTCGTGTTTTTAGAAGAAGGCCTATATGTAATAGGTGAATTATTGATCTTAGCAGGATTCCTGTTATTGCTGTACACTTACAGCAAAGTGGTGCGAAGGTAGATACAATGGCCATAAGACGTTCAAGATTAGAGCTGGTGTTTGATATCCTGTTGGCAATCCAAAATAAAGGCGGAAAAATTAAACCTACTCACCTGATGTACAAATCAAACTTATCACATAAGCTATTGAACGGCTATCTGGAAGAATTGATGCAGAAAGAACTGGTCGTCCTGGAAGAAGAGCCGGTCAAGAAAAAGAAAAGGCCTATGAAAGTGGTAAAGATAACCGATAAAGGATTATCATTCTTAGCAGAATTCAGAAGGATGAGAGAATTCACTGATGCTTTTGGATTGTGAATAAGTTATTTCCTATAGATTAAGAAATTCTTTTATAGGAAATCACTTAAATAATCGTAAGATTATCGTAGCTTAAGTGATTTCCTTATTAGGAAATAACTTTTGATTTGCTTTTCCAATTGCCGAAAATTAAAGTTATTTCCTATAAAGAAGTATGCCCTAAAATAAAAAGATGAGCTCAAAAATAATAGTCGGCCTGGATGAAGCGGGCAGAGGGCCGGTGTTAGGCCCATTAGTGATGGTAGCTTTAGCAGTAAAAGAAGAAAACCAGAAGAAACTGGAATGGATGGGCGTAAAAGACAGCAAGAAATTAAGCGCAGAAGTAAGGGAAGAATTGTTTGATCAGATAAGGGATGTGGTGGAAGATTTCAGGATAGAAGTGATCGAGCCAGATGCTATCGATCTGACTTTGAAGGATGACTCTACCAATCTAAATTGGCTGGAAGCTGATACTTCTGCAAGGATGATCTCAGAACTTGATCCTGATGTAATAATAGTGGACTGCCCCAGCCCGAACATAAAAGCGTACAAGGAATATTTTTCTTCAAAACTTGATCCGCAAGTGTTAGCCAAAGCAAAATTACAAGTAGAGCATAAAGCTGATGCCAATCATATTTCGGTAGCGGCCGCATCTATAATCGCAAAAGTCATCCGGGACAGGACCGTCGATCATATCAAATCAAAAATAGGCATAGATTTCGGTTCAGGATACATGAGCGATCCAAAAACCAAGGAATTTTTAGATAATAATTTTGATAAATATCCGCACTTGTTCAGGAAAAGCTGGCAGTCTTACAAAGATGCACAGGAAAGCAGGAATCAGAGAAGATTAGGGGAATTTTGAGTATAAACTATCTCTCAAGGATTGCTTGTCCAGAATGGTAAAGAAATCCGCCCTGGCCGCTCAGTCGCCTTTTTCTCGTAGCATCTTGAAGGAAAAAGTAACTTAACTTTGTCTGCGAATGGCTTAGCTCCTTCACAAGAAAACTGACAAAGATCAGTTTTCTGCGCAGAAATGATGGTCGTTGCCTCATTTCTTGCGCCTTTGGGCCAGGCGGGCGGCTTTCCGGACAAACCTCTCAAGGAACAACGTTTATTAACCCTCATCTCTTTATACCAAATATGGGTTTCCTCATCAATGACCGCAGTATCTCTACTGGTGAAAAGATTCAATTAGGGATATCTTATCTTCTGCAACTTTCTTTATTAGGAGCGATAGTATTTGCAGTCTACAGGAAAAATTGGGAAACCGCCTTCCTTACCTTATGCATACTTTTTTTGACTTCGCTGCCTTCATTATTCCGTAGAAGCTATAAAGTCCGCCTGCCGATAGAGCTGGATTTTACGGTCATAGTATTTATCTACGCAGCGCTGTTTTTAGGAGAGGTAAAAGGTTACTATACCATATTCTGGTGGTGGGATGTCCTGCTGCATACCAGTTCAGGGATACTTTTCGGCATATTTGGCTTTTTATTGGTGTACGTCCTCAATGAAGAAAAAAAAATCAGGCTTAACCTTAAGCCTTTTTTTGTCGCTCTTTTTTCCTTCGCTCTTGCAAATGCTGTCGGCGCCATCTGGGAAATATTTGAATATTCCATGGACAGCTTCTTCGGCCTTAATATGCAAAGCTCTGGATTAGCAGATACTATGTGGGATCTGATAGTCAATCTTTTAGGTTCTTTGGTCGTAGTAACGTTAGGATATCTTTATCTAAAGAGCGACCGTAATTTCTTCCGTAAAATAATCAATAAGTATCTATAGAAGTGATCGGTAAGCACATTTACCGGATAGGTTTTTAAATTCCTTTATCTTCTTATAAGCAGATGGTTGTTTTTAAGCAAGTAAAAAAAGAGGATCTCAAGAAGCTGGTAGGTTATTCTAAAGAAGCGGTCAAAACGGTCTACGAAGATGCCCGTCTGAAAAAAGATGAAGTTACTTTGATATTATATACTTCCGGAAAATTATTGCTGCAGGGAAAACATGATATGGTAGAAAAAGCTGCCAAAGAGATAGAAAAGAAAGGCATAGGCGAAAGGTTGAAAGTAGAAAATTTCAGGAAAGAATCTGGCTGGATCATAGGGACTGATGAATCGCTGAAGGGAGATACTTTCGGCGGGTTAGTGGTAGCAGGAGTCAAAGCAGATGTAAAATTAAGGCAGCAACTGCAGGAATTAGGAGTGGCTGACAGCAAGACTTTAGAAGATACTGAAATATTACAGCTGGCAGAGAAGATAAAAAAGATCGTTCCCTGTGAGATAAAAAGCGTATTGCCGGAAGAATATAATCATGCTGATAATGTGACCTGGCTGCTTAATAAATTACACAAGGAATGCGCATTGTTCTTGGCTCCGGGAAAACATATCATCGATAAATATCCGGGCTGCGCAGTAGGCGACCTGCAGCTGGAGAAAGCAGAATCAAAATACGCTGAAGTTGCAGCTGCATCCATACTGGCCAGAGCAGCAGCATTACAGCAGCTAGAATATCTAAGCGCTCAGGCAGGTTTCAGGCTTCCTAAAGGAAGCACTCATGTAAAATTAGCATTGATTGAGATGAAAGAGCGCGGACTGGATTTCAGGAAGTTTACTAAAATAAGTTTCTCTAATGTCAAGGAATTTCTGTCTTGATGATGCAATAGTTTGATCTTGATCCAATGGCTATCTCTATCTCAATACCAGATTGGGCTTTATCTTCAGCTCTGAGACTACCGCCAGATGATCAGCTACTCTTCTAGTATGGACATAATAGTCAATCATCTCTATGAAATTGGAAGCAAGTATAAGGTCGTAAGTTTTGGAAGGCTTTTTAGAAGGATACGTCGCATAGTCAAGAAGTTCCGGATTTTCAGCCAAAGAAAGATGGATCTTTGAATAAAGATTCAGACCGGGATGGCTTAAGAATTTCTTTAAAGAGCCTTCCCTGGAAGTTTCATTAAAGTCTCCTGCTACAATATTGTGCGAATCCTGCATATTGTTTAACAGCCGGTACATAAATTCGGATTGTATCCTGCGATTTTTCTCGTTAGAGGAATCAAAATGGGTATTAAACACATATAAAGGGATCTTATCTTCTATTTCTGGAAAATAATTTACCCTGCATACCAAAAGGCTTTTTCGCTCATCTCTCTGAAGCATGATATTGAGGGTCATCAAAGGATTCCAATAAGGCGGTATGAAATAGAAATGTTTCTTCTCCCTGATAGGATATTTATCGCGGGTCATAGTAGCATTGCCGAAATGGAGGCGTATCTTTTTTTTAGGGACGCTATCGGTATGAAATCCCCTGCGGTCCAAGAACTTTTTTACGCCTCTTCTGTTATAAAAAGGGCGGGCTATCTTAGATAATAAATCTTTTTTTTCATCAAAATCTACACAGCTGCCAAATTCAGCATTGTACGGATCGCACTGCTGTTTTTTCGCCAGCCTTTTAGTTATCTCTCCCAGCTGATCCATAAAATAGGTACGGCCTGATTCTCGGTCCACTTCCTGAAGGCAGATTATATCGGGATTTACTTCATATATAAGATTAACAATAGAATCTATATTATGTTCTAGTTCTTTTTTAGGAACTTCTTCCAGAAACATTTCGCCGCGGTCTTCAGGACCGGCGCCGTACTGCATGTTCAATGACATTACCCGTACAGAGATCTCCGGTACCTGGATTATAGGCATAATCTTATTTTTGAAGCGTACTTTTTATATGTTGTGGATATAGAAGAAATGTTTATATACCTTAAAATCACTTTAAAGATATGCAGCAGCTTACCGAACAACAGCGTCAGGAGCTTCAGGAAAAGCTCAAGAACATGTCTCCTGAACAGCTGAAAGAGCTGCAAAAGCAGCAATGTATATTCTGTCAAATAGTGTTGGGTAAGATCCCCTCTAAAAATATATACGAAGATGCCAGGTGTATCGCGATATTAGACATAAATCCGGCTGTAAAAGGCCATATATTACTTCTCCCCAAAGAACATTATGGCATACTTCCTCAGCTTCCGGAAGAATTACTGGCCCATCTTTTCATAGTGGCGAAGAATCTATCACAGGTGATCCTGAAAACTTTCAAGGCTGACGGCACTAATCTGTTTATCGCCAACGGACAGGCAGCAGGACAGCGGGCACAGCACATCATGATCCACCTCCTCCCGCGAAAAGGCGGGGATGGCCTATTAAAAGTTGAAGAGAAATTGATAGATGCAGGTATGGTCGAAAAGGTCAGATCAGCTGTAGAAGGAAAATTAAATCTTCTGCTGGGCGTAAAAAAAGTATCGGAAATCACTGATGATAAAGCACCGCAAAAAACAGAAGCTCCTAAATTTTTTATAAGCAGCTCTTCGGCCAAACGCTATCATCGTGAAAATTGCGCCTTTGCGCAAAATATTCCTGAAGATAAGAAACAGCTTTTACGCGCAGATGAGATCGCAGCATCAGAAAAGAAGCCATGCACCTGCGTAAGCGGAAAAAAAATCCCCCTGCCGAAGAAAACGCCAAAGAAAACTGAAATGAAGAAAGCAGAGTCAGCTGCTGTAAGACCGGAACAAAAAAAGAAAAGCGAAGAAGTGAGCTTGGACGACATCGCCAGGCTTTTCAGCTGAAGAGGAAACATGAACTGTGAATATTGTGATATGGCCGCTAGGAACAGCAGATCGCAGATATTATTTCAGGATGAGATCCTGGTGATCGCTATCAAGGATATGGTCTTGACTCCCGGGCAGATCACTATTTTTCCGAGACAGCATTTCACTATCCTGGAGCTTGTTCCAGATGACGTATTGGCGAAATGCGCAGCCATGGCCAATAAGGTAAGTTCTGCGGTATTCGAGAGCTTAGAAGCTGAAGGGACCAATATTTTGGTGCAGAATGGGTTAGGCGCAGGACAAAAGGCGCCGCATTTTTCGATAGAAGTTATCCCTCGGCGCGAAGAAGACGGATTGCAGCTGCAGTGGCAGAATAAAGAGATGAGCAATGATGAATTAGATATAGTCGCTCAGCAGCTTCAGGAAGAGACCGGAAAATTAGGGGCGATCGAAAAGAAAGCAGCAGAAAAAAATGAAGTAAAGATCGAACCAGCTGCGGCAAAAGTTCCGGCAAAGATAGAAGATAAAAAGAAAGAGAAAAGCAAAGAGAATTATCTGGTGCGCTCATTAAGGAAGATACCTTGAATCAATTTCAATAAATCTGCTAGAAACATTTAAATAATTCTTTGAAACTGGCTTATATTATGAGACTAAATAGCAGCGCAAAAATAACTATGGTCCTAGGCGGGGTAGTCATGGCAGCTTCTGCAGCAGTGGGTTATCATAATTGTAATCGGCGGAACGATGAAGCAATAAACCCTAACCTCCCCGGCATATTTGAACCTTGCATCTGTGTGAATGATGAGCCGGCTCAAATCGCAGACCAGAAGGTCATCGATCTGGAAGGAATAACTGACAGCAAAGGCAAAAAAGTATTCAGCTGCAACCAGATACTCATGGCATTAAACTCCGGCATCGATATAAGTTATGCAAAAGAGCTGGCATCCATGGATGATGCTGCAGGCAATCCTTTCTTTACCGGTTACGGCATACTTGCATTTAAAGATGCAGAAGGCACAATAGAATACGCAAAAAAGTTTTCCTCCTCTCTTGATCAGGAGGGGCGCCCTTTCTCCGGCGCACAGCTAGCTCAAACATATAAGATGGGGCTGTCGCTGGACGACTTGACTAGATTTACTGACACTAAAAATCCTGATGCTCTTTTGGTGTATCCTGCCTTTGACGGATATTCTGATGATCTGGCAAAAGTTTCTGACACTTTTAGAGATGAATATTCGTTGGCCATGTATTCTAAGATCAAGGAAGCATATGATGTTAAGGTAGCGGTAGCCTCTACTGACGATAAAGTCTATGAAGCATTGGATGCAAGCAAAGGCTTCAACTTCTTCACGCTTTCTGGACATGGCACGAAAAGCACTTTGCGTCTAGGTGAAGCTGAAGATGATAAGAGCATGATAGACTTAGAGGATCATGAGATGAAGAAGCATCTTAGCCTTCTTTCGCCAGATGCTGTTATCTTCTTGAATTCCTGTTCTACCGCTGAAGGCGGGACAGAAGCTTATAATCTTGCAAATGCAGTTGCCTGGTGGGCTGACGGGAGAGGGGTGTTCGCAGCGGCGGATGTTTTATATGTAGATAAGGTCCATATAAATAGCCTTTATCCATTCAATGTTACATTATTGGATAAAGAAGGGCATAAAGACATCACTTATTTCTTGTTTTCTATCAATACTCAAAAGTAGTTTTCCACGGTAAAGTTTTATAAAAAATCGCCTTAATCTATAGCCATGAAACTGCAATTTTATCCTTACGATTTTGAATACAAAGTAGAAGAAGGCAAGACTTTTTTCTATTTCTACGGCCGGACTAAGGAAGGGCAGAAGATTGCGGTAAAGCATCAATATGATCCGTTCTTCTACGCTGATGCTGCAGGCATAGATGCGCAGATGTTCGAGAATAAGCTAAAAAGCCTTGAATTGAAAGCAGGGCCTGAACCGGCGAAAGTTTTGAATTTTGATATTGTGGAAAAAGAATTGCTGGGAAAGAAACAGAATTTTTATCGGATCTATGCGAACTTTCCTAAAGCAGTGCCTTTATTGGCTAAGGAACTAGAAATCTCCGGCGCAGTATGTTATGAAAGAGATATCTTATACGTCCATCGTTATCTTCGTGATCATTCTATAATCCCTATGATGATGGTATCGGCGGTGGGTTCTTTTACGCAGAACCAATGGATGCGCATCCCTGTCTTTCAGGCAGAGAAAATTGAACCTTTAGGAGATAAGACTGTCCCCGATTGGCGTATCTTAGCTATCGATCTGGAAACATATGCGGTAAAGAAGGAGATCGATCCTAAAAATAATCCTATCCTGATGGCTGCGCTTTATGGTATCAAGGAAGGGAAAGAGTTTCGGAAGGTAATTACCTGGAAAAAAGCTTCTCTGCCGGATTATGTAGAGATAGTAGATGATGAAGCGCAGCTGCTGACGCGTCTTAAAGAACTGATATTAGAATATAATCCAGATATGATGACCGGATATTTTTCCGATGGATTTGATCTTCCGTATATTAAGACTCGCGCTGAGAAGCATAAGGTGAGATTCGATCTGGGAGTAGATCATTCCGAGATAATAAGCAATTCCAGCGGTTTTGGAGATACTGAAAGCAAGATCAAAGGGATATTGCATCTGGACATGCTGAAATTCATACGTAATATTTTCGGAAAAGATCTGAATGTTGAAACTTATTCTTTAGATGCGGTCTCCAAAATATTGATTGGACATCAGAAACATTCCGTGGATCTGGATGCTCTTTCCAATGTTTGGGATAATGAGCCGGATAAATTAGCAGAATACTGCGCATATAATCTGCATGACAGCTTCCTGGCTTACAAGTTATGTGAAAAATTGATGCCGGATATGGTAGAATTTACGACTATAATCGGCTTACCGACTTCCGATGTCATAAGGATGAGATTCAGCAAGCTGGTGGAAAGCTATATCCTGAAAAGAGCCGTGGAATTTAATGTCATAGCTCCTAATAAGCCGGAGGATACGGAAATATCACAAAGGATGGAAGAATCGGTGCAGGGGGCGTTTGTATACGAACCTACTCCTGGGCTGTATAAAGATATAGTTGTTTTTGACTTTAGGTCATTGTATCCTACTATCATCTCTGCGCATAACATCGGTCCAGAAGGATTCAGGTGCGGCTGCTGTGCAGATAAACCCCATGTTCCTGGAAAAGAAGAATACTGGTTTTGCTCGCTGGAAAAGAAATTCATGCCCAGTATCTTAGAACAGCTGATATCCAGAAGAGCTGAGATTAAAAAACAGATCAAAGAAGCTAAGCTGCGAAAAGAGAATACTTCTTTATTAGATGCCCGGTCTTATGCTCTTAAGATTTTAGCGAATTCATTTTATGGATATCTGGGTTTTTATGCTGCGCGATGGTACTGCCTGGAATGCGCAGCTTCTACTACTGCCTATGCGCGTAATTATATCACTTCTACTATAGCTGAAGCGCAGAAGGAAGGGTTCAAAGTTATATATGCTGATACTGACTCTTGTTTCTTATTGCTGGAAGGGAAAAAAATGGAAGACGCTATGGGGTTTATGGAAGGTATCAATGCTAATCTTCCCGGAAAGATGGAACTGGAACTGGAAGGACAATATCCGCTGGGTATTTTTGTAGCGATCAAGGGAAGCGAAAAAGGAGCGAAAAAGAAATATGCTTTGCTGAAGAAAGATGGAAGCCTTAAGATCACCGGATTTGAGACGGTAAGAAGGAACTGGTCATCGTTAGCGAAAGAGACCCAGGAGAAGGTGTTGCAGTTAGTGTTGCAGGAAAAGGCCGATGAAGCGCTTAATTATGTTAAAGATCTGGTCAAGGAGTTAAGAAGCGGTAAGATCGCCCTAAGTAAATTGATATTGAAAACCCAGATTACCAGGGAGATTTCCGGCTATTCATCTGTAGCTCCGCATGTAAAAGTAGCTCAGGAGATGCGTGAAAGTGGATTGCCGGTGGAGCCGGGGACGATCATTTCGTTTGTAATAGTAAAAGGTACGGGGCTAGTAAGAGAAAGAGCAAGGATGCCTTCAGATGTAGGTGAAGGAGAATACGACCCTGAATATTATGTCCTGCATCAGCTGATCCCTGCTGTTTCCAGCATATTTTCAGTTCTCGGTTATAGTGAAGACGGCCTGTTCAAGGAGAGTTCTCAGACGGGGTTGGGGAAGTATTTTTAGTCCTCTAAAGATTTATATATGAATAGTTTTTTTTATTGATAAATAAGAATTAAGCGAGTAAAAAATGGAAAAAATAATCTATTTAGTACGGCATGGACAGGCGTATGATGGCAGTTTGACTTCCAAAGGAATACAGCAACTGATTGATACTGCAAAAAAACTACAAGAAGAATTGGGTGGTTTAGAAGGGGTTGTAATCTATCATAGCCCAATTCTTAGAGCCGCACAATCTGCAAAAGTTATGGCTAGAGAAATGGGAGAAATACCTATTATTTCTAGAGAAGAACTTAAGTGTAATACTTATAATGTCGGTGCAGTTGTAAATGAAGTTCAAGGTAAAGCAATTATAATCAGCCACGAACCAGATTTAGAGTATTATATGGAAAAGCTTGGTAAGTATGTTACTTTTAAGAATGGGCAAGCAATTAAATTATGAAATTACATATAATCTTATTTTCGACAATAATTTTCTGTATGTTTTTATCATTTTCAGCATCTGCACATCTGGAAGGAGGTATCGATCTGCCTACCGAAGATAAGGTCATCGACATAGGATATGATCCGGGAACTTTGACTGCAGGCACTCCGATAATCTTTCTGCTCAGTCTGAATGACAATCATGAAACTGAAATAAACAGTTCTTCTGGGAATTCCAAGATAACATTTAAATACCTTCCTTATTAAAATCCAGCATGAACATCGGCGGACAGGCAGTTATCGAAGGAGTGATGATGCGCAATAAAGAGAAGTATGCTGTCGCAGTACGTCTTCCTTCCGGCGAGATAAAGACTATCAAAGAAAAAAGCAGCTCTTTTCCCAAATGGTTCAATGTTTTTTTTGTCCGCGGTATAGTCGGTCTGGGCTACACTTTATATGATGGTATCAAAGCTTTGGTATGGAGCAGCAACCAAAATCTTGGAAAAGATGAACAGCTAAGCAAAAAAGAGATAGGTATAACGCTTATGTTTTCGTTCCTGGCAGCTATCCTGATCTTTGTGGCAGTGCCTTTCTTCCTGGCAGGTCTGATAAACAAAGAAGGATTATGGTTTAACCTGCTGGAAGGATCGTTCAGGACCATCTTATTTTTAGGCTATCTGATCGGAATATCCCAGATGAGTGATGTAAAAACCCTGTTCCAATATCACGGCGCTGAGCATAAGACCATCTATTGCCATGAGAATAAAAAGGAATTGACGGTAGAAAATGTCCGTACTTTCTCCAGGTTCCATCCACGCTGCGGAACTTCGTTCATATTTGTTATTTTAGTGCTTTCAATATTTGTGTTTGCAGCTATTCCCGGACCGATGTCTGTCAAATTGATAGGGAGGATATTACTGCTTCCAGTCATCTCAGGTTTTGGGTATGAATTGCTGAAACTAAGCGGAAAGCACAGCGATAATCTTTTAGTCAAATTGGCTATCGCTCCGGGCTTGTGGATGCAGAGAATAACCACTAAAGAGCCCAGCGATAAACAGATAGAAGTGGGGATAGCTTCGCTGAAAGCAGTGCTGGAATGATGATGATCTATTTATGTTCTCTATAATGCTCTAACCTTTCAGTAACTGCGGTGTAGAAATCAGAACTGCGGAGCTTTTCAAATCCTACCGTGAACC
This sequence comes from uncultured Methanosarcinales archaeon, assembly GCA_964357125.1. Taxonomy (GTDB): domain Archaea; phylum Nanobdellota; class Nanobdellia; order Woesearchaeales; family GW2011-AR9; genus JACPIL01. The sequence goes on from CAYHKV010000007.1 coordinate 11,823, forward strand.
GGGCATGCTTTCCGGTGTCCAGGAATTTGTGATGATGCAGTAAAGTCGGCAGTTTAGGATCAACATTCTGGATGATCTGGATCAAGCGCTTATGAGAAGAGCTGACTATCCTTTTTCCATTTCCTTTTGCAGAATAATAGATCAAGGCAGTGACATCATCATCGCTTACTAAAGAAGGCAAGGCAGTCTTGATCTCTAAACCAAGTTTTTCATCATAGCCTCCCTGTACTGGCCTGAGAACGCATTTGTCGTAAGTGTCAATGCCGTCAACCACAAATCCGCCCAGGAATGCAGAAAGCGCTTTGACCCAGCCTTGTTTTTTATACATCTCTCCCATCATGATGAAAGCGGTATCGTCAGAAGTGCCTAACCCTTTTTTTCTTCTGATGTATGCTACCGCAGCATTAGGATTTTCTTTGTTAGTGATTATTCCTTTTGCGCGAAGTTCGTTGATCTTTTCTTCGTCAGCTTCTCCTTCTTCTAAATCTTTAAGCAGAAAAACATATTCGTTTTGTAATTTCTCAGAATCTACTAAGTGGGTCTCTCCACCGCCGATGACCAATGGCTGGTTGTTTATGGTTTTTCCATATTTAGCTACGGTAGCTTTTCTCCATTCATAGTTATCCATCAATCCTGCCATTATCATGCCTTTAAGAACATACTCTGGATCTACTTTGTATCCGCGCAGAAATTCTACCCCTAATAATGGCCTTTCATTGATGACCAATCGGTCAGTCTGATCTTTCTTTGCTAATTCAACCCATTCAAAGACTTCATCTATAAGCTGCTGTCTGGTGCTTTTTATTCCTGTAACAGAAAGGCCGGCAGCTTTGATTATGTCAGTTATATTAGCGTAAGGAAATTTAGCATCAGCTTCAAAGAATATCTTGTGGCCGCTCTGGGCATGGCCTAAAACAGTCTGCACTAAAAGGGTATCATGTAAGCTGTCATCTAAGGCCAGTCTGCTGTCTTCTTTGCTTTTGGCCAAATCGATCTTAACTAAAAATTTGAAGAAAGGATCGTCAGGGTCAGAGAGATAAATACCATTCCCTATATGATTATTCATGATACTTACCTAAGGCGGTTATTTTTAAAGCTTTCTTCAATGACTGATGATATTGCTGACGTGCCCTTCTTTATTGATTCTTATGATATTCTGCACGAACCCTTCTATCTTAGATTCATGCGAAACAATGATAGTCTGGCCCAAATTAAGCTTGTCCAGAACTTCACGGACCTTATCCAGCTGTTCGGCGCTGAAACCATCAGTGGGTTCGTCAAGAATAAGCAGATCCTTAGTGTGTATATTATGGATAACATCATTGATAACTTTATTCAGCGCCAGCCGGTAGGCCAGGGCGGCAGAAGTTTTTTCACCGCCGCTAAGATCGCTGAACGATATTTCGTATCCGTTCTGGATGATGATCGGAGCGAAAGAATCATCTATCCGAGAGTAAGTGTTCTCTTCTGCCAAGAGCATGGAAAACCATTCCTGGAACAGCTGATCGAAATGGCGATGGATGGCTATCATGACCTGTTTTTCCAAAGTATAGCTCAAGGGCATGAAAAAATCTTCCAGCCAATGATGCAGTTCCTGCAATTTAGTTATCTTCTCCTGATTTTTCAGCATGGCCTCCAGATGTTTTTCGATCTCCTGGATATGGCGCTTGGTGCTTTCGCAGTTGGTCTGGAGCTGTACGACCCTGATGGAGATAACCTTTTCCTGTTCGGCAGAATCCAGCAGATATTTCTTTTTTTCTTCTAATTCCAAGCTTAAGTCTTTTTTGAGCTCTATAGCCGACTCAAACTCTTTTTTTGATCGATCCAGGGTTTCCAGATTAAGCTTTATATTCTCCAGCAGGGCATTATTCTCCCGGAAGTTATTCTCCAAGACCTGCCTCTGTGAAAATTTCTGTAAGATTATCTGTTTCTCTTTCAATAGATTGATCAAGTCTTCTAAATTTTCGTTTTTAGTCAGATCAGTCAACTGCTGCATGGCGCTGTTGTTCTCCTGCACCGCAATTCTCAATCTTTCTTTTGTTTTCTCCAGAAGCTCTTTTTTCTTTTCCAGCTGCTGCAGTTCCAGGCCGATCCGGACTAACATGTTTTCAGCAGAAAGGATAACCAATATCTGTTTTTCTAACTGTTCTTTCTGGACGCTGATCTCTTTCTTTTTCTGCTCTAATTCATCCAGCATATGCTGGGCCTTATTGACTTTGACCTGTTCCTGTCCGATGATATGATGCTTATGCTCCTCGGACACATACTGCAGGCAGGTAGGGCAGTTTTCTAAGCCGAGAACGTTTATCTGGAGGTCTTTAGACTGAGCCAATAAAGTCTTATTCTTGACGATAAGCGCAGAAGTCATATCCAGCAGCTCATCTATCTCCGTCTTTTTATCCAGGGATTCCTTTTTTTTAGTGATCTTTAGGGATAATTCCTGCTGAGTCTTTTTCTTTTCTTCGATGGAATCCAGTTCCAGGGAAAGTTCAGCCGCTTCCTTCTGCAGCTGCAAAGCTTGTTCCTGAAAATGCTTTATCCTGGCTTCCAGCATTATTTTTTTTGTGATGTGCTGATTTTTGCGCTCTTCGATCTCGGCGGCTTCTTTGACCGTCTGGCTGCGGTCAAATTCGGGCAGCGACAGATTTTTGATCTCTTCCTGCAGCCATGACTGTTTGCGGGTTATCTCTCCTATCCTTTTTTGTCGGTCATCGATAAGTATAAGAATGGTCTTAAGCTGATTCTGCAGGGAAAGAAATTCTTTATGCTGCGCTTCCAGGGCTTCGTATTTTTTTTTATTATCTGAATTATGCCCCTTGATAATTTCCATCTCCACCAACGCTATCTTTAAAAGTTCAGAATGCTTATTCAATTCGTCCTGCCATTGCAGGGACTGCTGCTGATATTCCTGCAGGGATTCAGTTTTGGCTTTGAATACGGTTATGTCCGCGCGTATTTTCTTCAGGTATAACTGCAGGTTCTCACGGATGATCTTGTACCGGTCAGTATTGAATATTTTCCTCAGTACATCTAATCTGGCTTCCGGATCTTCCTGCAGGATGAATTTCATCTCTTCCTGCGGAGTGTATACCGTATAGCGGAAGATGTAATTCTTATTTTTTGAAAGAGTATCTTCAGGATATCCTAATAACGTAAGCATCTCTGATTTTAATTCTACGGGCATGAGCTCTTTCTTGATGCTGTTGATAATCATATGCCCGGAAAGCTGTTTGATGGAATCTTTCTCTTTTTTCAGATTACGTTGGATGGTTATCTCTTGCCCTTCCAATTCAAAAGTCAATTCTACGGCCCCTTTAACCTCTCCTTTACGCAATAATGATTCTGCCGGAAGATCCGGCCGGGAAGAGCCGAACAAGGCAAATTCTATGGATAATAATACGGTTGATTTTCCAGAACCTATGTCTCCTGACAAGAGAGTAGAGCCCTCGGGGAAATAGATGGTCTCATCTATGTAGGAGCGGATATTCTGCAGACGCAGCTGGCGGAGAAGCATGCTATTTATCTTGTATTTAAGTATTAAATAGATTGTTGTAGTGGAAAGAATAGGTTAAAAATTATTTTTCTCTGGATTTTTGGATTAAATATCATATGTTATGTTGCTTTGGGTTTATCCTGAGGTGGAGCGTAGCGACAAGTTCAAAAATTAAGATTTTCTAAATAATCCGCCCCAGTTTTGTTAATAAATTAGTAAAAATAGACAATAAATGACAATAATACATAAATAGTACGGGGATCACGATCTCATCTAAATTAAGGTAAAATTGATATGGACAATAAAAAACAGGAAACATTACAGGTGCTTGAGGAACTAGCTGTTTCAGTAGGACTTACATTTCATTGTTGGGAAACCAGTCGTGGATATGAAACAGATTTCAACGCGGAAAAACTAAGTAAGGGACGAAATGGTAGTACGGCTGTTCATGTATGGAAACCAGATAACTCGCTTATTTATCGTCTTCATCCTCAGCAAAGTGGTAATCTTTCCGTGTTAACATTGAATAGTTGGGGAGCTAAAACAGTTGTAGTTGTAGGAAAAGATAAACAACCAAAATACAATGTTGGAATTAATACTTCTTGGTCTCTCGGTGGATGCAGCCCTTCAATTATTAGCCATAAAGAATATGATTTAATGTTAGCACGATTAGAAGGGGCAGGAAGATACCATCCCCCTCAAGGAGATTTGGCTGATATTAGATGAAATCTAGGTTTTCTATTTTTACTTTTCATCTCCCATAAAACTGATAATGCCTTCTGCATCTGGGAGCATAACTTTCTTTCCCGCCTACCTGCACAACCGGGGAATCGTAAGGAGCTACCTGTCCGTCTATGAACTTCTGTACTCTGGTAGCATCACTGCCGCAGATCTCGCCAGTTCCGTTCTTGGCATTGCAGATGGCGGTCAGGATAGTTGAAGTATCAGCCGCTCTCAACAGGTCGCTCATGTTTTT
>CAYHKV010000008.1:0-1480 GCA_964357125.1 uncultured Methanosarcinales archaeon
GACAGCTGATTTTGTGGAGAAGATGGCGGAAGAGCTTCTGGAGTTTTTACCTTTATCGCAGCGCCGACTTTAGCTTCAGTTCCAATTGTTTCTGGAACTGCTGGAGCTATATCTGCGGAGGAAGAATCTCCTTTATAGGCTTTAGCAGGGAGGACCAAATAAAGGTCCATCTTTCTATTATTAGGATGGTAATCTATCCTGGTGCCGGCTTCTATCCTTTCAGGAACGCCAAGATTTTTTGTTGCCAATTCATTGCCATTGGTTGAAAAGACCAGTTCTAGGCGTTTATTCTTATCTACGGTGAGGCCGCGGACGATCTCCGCTTTTTTGGTGATGCTCTCTCCCGGTTTTATCACCAGGGTTTTTAATTCGTCTTCATTCAATAGATGATCTTTCAATAATCTTCCTTCAACAGGTTTTTTTGTCACGCTTAATTTCGGTTTAGGCATTATCTTGGCGAAACCAAGATTTTCTGAAATAATCTTTTTTACAGATGAGATTTTACTGTCTTCTGTTTTTAGGCCTATGGTTTTGATAGAGCCGTCTAAAGTTATGGTAGTCTTTGTACCATCAGGACTGGCTACGGTAGTTATACCTTTTTTGCTTGCGGTGATGATGCTGCCGCCCATACCTACAGCGCTTGTATCGCCTTTTGGATTAAGGATTTTTATGAAACCATCAGAAGTGATGGTTTTAGTTACCCCTTCTAGGCTAGTGATGGTAGCCAATTTCTTAGTTGCGGTTATGACGCTTCGGTCTGGATTGGTAATAGTGGTAGAACCTGTAGGACTTATCATGGTTATGGAACCATCTGGGTTTATAGTAGTAATTCCTTCGATGCTGGCAATAGTGGTGGTGCCTTCTTCACTTGTGGTGATGATACTTCCTCCAGGACCTGCAGTAACAGCAGTCCCATCGATAATTTTAGAAACTAAAGCAGCAGCGCCGGAACTGGTAGTCTTGAAGATAGAACCATCAGGATCTATGGTTGTCTTTGTGCCATCAGTATTAGCGATAGTAGCGACACCTTTTTTATTTGCAGTGATGATGCTGTCTGCAGGGCCTTTTACCGTAGTTATGCCGGTAGAACTTAAAGTAGTTATATAGCCCTCGGGACTGATTATTGTTTTTGTTTCATCCGGACTAGTTATAGTTGTAACCCCTTCTTGGCTTATAGCAATTGTGCTGCCATCCGTTCCTACAGAATTAGTGATGCCGGTAGAGCTTGAAGTGGTTATAGAACCGTCAGGAGTTATGGTTGTCTTTGCGCCATCGGGACTAGCTATGATAGCGCCATCTTTACTTGAAGTAATCTTACTCCCATCTAAATTGGTGGCGGTAGTTATACCTGTGGAACTGGTAGTGGTGATAGAACCATCAGAATCTATGGTTGTTTTTGTACCATCTGGGCTGGCTATTGTAGTTACGCCTTCTTTGCTGGTAGTTATGGCGCTTCCGTCTGAATTGATAGTCGTAGATA
>CAYHKV010000008.1:1580-15792 GCA_964357125.1 uncultured Methanosarcinales archaeon
TATCTGCGTAACCTACCGTAGTGATAGAACCATCAGAATCTATGATTGTTTTTGTCCCTTCTGGGCCGGCTATTGTAGTTACGCCTTCTTTACTTGCCGTGATGGTGCTTCCATCTGAATTGATAGTTGTAGAAATATCTGCGTAACCTACCGTAGTGATAGAACCATCAGAATCTATGATTGTTTTTGTACCATCTGGGCTGGCTATTGTAGTTACGCCTTCTTTACTTGTAGTTATGGCGTTTCCATCTGAATTGATAGTTGCAGAGATATCTGCAGAACCCACCGTAGTGATAGAACCTTCAGGATCTATGGTTGTTTTTGTACCGTCTGTGCTGGCTATTGTAGTTACGCCTTCTTTGCTTGCCGTGATGGTGCTTCCATCTGAATTAACCGCTGTAGTTATACCTGTGGAACTTGCAGTGGTGATAGAACCATCAGAATCTATGATTGTTTTTGTACCGTCTGTGCTGGCTATTGTAGTTACGCCTTCTTTGCTTGCCGTGATGGTGCTTCCATCTGAATTAACCGCTGTAGTTATACCTGTGGAACTTGCAGTGGTGATAGAACCATCAGAATCTATGATTGTTTTTGTACCTTCAGTAGTGGTTATGGTGGTCTCTTCTTGAGTTTTACTTATAGTGCTTCCATCTGGACTGATAGTAGTTGTAACACCTTCGACTGTTTCTGAAACTAAAGCAGTAGCGCCTATGGAACTTACAGAAATGATGGAACCATCTGGATTGATGATGATGCTCAACCCTTCTGGACTGGAGATGGTAGTGATCCCTTCTTCACTGGCAGTGATAGTACTTCCATCAGGATTGGTAGCAGTAGTGATACCTGTAGAACTAGTAGTCGTGATTGAACCATCTTGGTTTACGGTCGTTTCGGTTCCTTCTGGACTGGAGATGGTAGTGATCCCTTCTTTACTGGTAGTGATTGTACTCCCATCTGAATTGGTAGCAGTAGTGATACCTGTAGAACTAGTAGTAGTGATAGAACCATCTGCGTTGATGGTTGTTTCGGTTCCTTCTAGACTGGTGATTGTAGTAATCCCTTCCTCACTAGCAGTTATTATACTCCCATCAGGATTGGCAGCAGTAGTGATACCTGTAGAACTAGTAGTAGTGATAGAACCATCGGAATTTATGGTGGTTGTACTTTCAGGACTTGATATGGTAGTGGAACCATCGGGACTTGCAGTGATAATACTGCCGTCTGGACCGACAGTTGTGGCAGTTGTTCCAGCAATTGATTCACTCGCAGCAGATAGATCTTTTGCTTCACCTTCAACTAGATATTCTCCAGAAGACAAAAATTCCACCTCCGCCTTTTCAGTAGTATCAGAAGAAATCATTTTCTTGAAGGGATCATCAGCTGCTACAGCTTTTTCAGCAGCATCGGCAGGAAGCTTCTTGAATTGATCTTCTGCCACAACAGTCTCTTCTATAGTATCTGCAACTTGAATTTTTTCGGCGGAATCATCTACCGCAACAGCCTTTTCGGCAGTATCAGCAAGAGGAAGTTTTTTTGCAGAATCATCAGCCGCAATAGCTTTTTCTTCAGCATCAGGAGGAAGTGTTTTAGTCGGAGTATCAGCGGCTACACTATCTTCAGCAGTTTCAGTAACAGGAATAGTCTTAACGGAATCATCTACAGCAACAGTCTTTTCACCGGTATCAGAAGAAATAATTTTCTTGAATGAATCATCTGCTGCAGCAGTTTCTTCGGTTTGGCGCAAAGAGACCGATAGTTCGATCGATTTTTCAAAGTTATTGGTAAGAGTTATTTCGCTGGTCTCTACTTCAGCTAAGGAATCGGATGAAACTTTTGAGAGAGTTTTTAAAGCAGCGTCATTTTCTCCAGCAATGATCTTAGTAACATCGATAGCTAAAAATTTTTTGTAATATGCCAAGGAAATTTCGCCGGGAGTTGCGACATCTCTAAGAGCGATTGTTTCTTTTGTGGAAGCAGCATTTTTAATGGCTTGTTCCCGCAATGAAGCAAGATAATTTTCGTATTCTGTGTCTGTAAGCTCACTCAATTCATAATTGCTTTTACCTAGGGTGATTACTTTTGTATGTATTATTACAAAAGTTTGATTTCTGTTATCAAAAGAATCGTTTACAAACGCAGTGATGGTAAAATCTCCCGAACTTGCCACGCTGATCCCATATCTCCATCTTCCAGTATTAAGATAATTAATGGCGGAACTGAAGTTTTCTGCGGTTGCCCCATCACTTACCTGAAAGATAACATCACCAGAAGCCATGCCCACACCATTTTCTACGACGGTAGCTTCCGGAAAGGAACCCACTGAAGCGATATCCTGGCCGGTATATTGATAGACTATGCTGCCATTTACTGGTTCTATGATGGTTATATTCGGCGCAGTCCGATCTACGATAAAACTATTGTTTAAAGTATTATTAACATTATTCGCGCTATCATTGGCAAATGCTATTACTGTGTGATTCCCTTCTGGTACGGAAGAAAGGTTGACGATCGCTCCCCAGATGCCGTTGTTATTACTGCTGGCTGTAACGTTAAAAGGAGTGGTGTTGGTATTAAACATGAAGATGACGTTGCTGATATCTGAACCTGCATCAGTGACTGAAACATTAAACGCAAAATTTTGCTTGGGGGTGCCAGTATTGATGAAACTTATTACCGCAGGAGGAAATTGATCCAATATAATAACCTGGTTTGAGATTACTGATGCACCATCAACTGTTCCATTATTAGGATGACCGAAAACCGTCCAGTTATTTCCGAAAGAGGTTTCCTCTGCGACGATCAGGTTAGTCCGGTTTTGATATAATGCCGAGATCTGTTCCTTGGAAAGAGACCTGTTCCAAATAGTCAATTCATCAATAGTTCCATTAAAAAAATCATACTCCTGGTCAGAGTAAGCATTTGCGATACCGAAAGTAGAATCGGTGCAGTTTGCTATTTCATTTGGTACGGTTCCAACAAAAGTTCCGTTGACGTAACCATAGGTACCACTATCATTAAAATTATAAGCCACGTGATTCCAAGAATTGAGAGCTAGCCCTATCGAACCGATAGTTGATGAGGTTGAAGTGCCGGTACGGACGTACATCAAACCATTGTTTTGTATCCCTAAAGCGTAAGAAGTACAAACTCCTAATCCTCCTTTAGTAAATATGAATGATTGTGATGATCTTAATCCAGTAGGCCTTACCCAGGCCGTGACGGTTAAGCTATCATTTCCTGCAGTATCAGGCAATCCCGTACCCGATATGTAACTGTAATTGAACTCATAAGCCCCTTTTCCGTCATAGCCGCCTGTTGCGTTCCAGACCGCCGCATTTTCCGTAGTGCCGGAAGTGATATGTCCGGAATAATCACGAGTGTTATTTCCATCGCTGTTATTTCTCTCAAAAGGCATATTAAGCATAGCTAAGGAATTGCCATTAACCTGCCAGTTGTAGATTATTTTTGTGGCATTGCTTGAAACATTGTATACTGTCAAATTAACAGTAGTGTCGTTTAAGAGAAGGTTGGTAGTATTAAGGATCAAGGAAGAGATAGATTGTGCGTTTTCAATAATCAATCCGCTTTCAATGTTGTAATCTACGACAGTAGGTATCGCGCCGGTCATTCCACCGTTTCCATCGATGAAAAAAAAGACAAAGAATGAAAGTGAAACTATCGTTAATACAAACCATAAGTCCTCTTTTTTGTTTGATGCCATCTTATGTAATCGCTAATGTAAAATAATTCTCTACTATCAAGCTTGTGCCTCCCAGATATATCCTTGCTTTTGCTTCGTATCTTCCTTTGAGCTGGGAAGCGTCGTACTGCGCAGCCAAAAGAGCGCCTTTATCCAGATCGACTGAATAAGGCCCGTAAATTTCGCTAAATACGTTGAGAGATTTTTTTAAGAATAACAACGGCAGTGAAGCTTTGAAAGGCAATGATACTCCGGATGCGGAATCTAATGAATTAATCTCCAACTCTACTGTAAATTTTTTATTGCCTCCCTGAGTTTCTGGAAGCAGCAGGAAGTATACATCTAGCTTTTTATCTATAGGATCAAAGTCTAGTGCTGCGCCGTTTGTCAGCTCTTCTACCCCGCCGAGATCTTTTACCAGCAAGCTATCTCCATTAGAATAGAATACCAATTCTACGCGTTTATTCTTATCAGCAGTCAATCCACGGCGGATCTTGGCTTCTTTGGTTATGCTCTCGCCAGGATTGACCTTCAGCTTATAAAATTCATCTTGATTTAATAGACGATCTTTTAAAAGATCCCCCTGTATATGATCTTTGGTAAGAGGAAGTATCCCTGCTGCTCCCGCAAGTGAAGAAAACAGGCTGGATTTCTTACGCTGTTCTGCATAATATACTTTTGTTTTTTCCAATAATTTAACTGAAGACAGCTCTTTCTCTACCGCTTCTTCACTTAACTTTCCTTCTGCCTGAAGCATTTCAGTTATTTTCTTTTTTACTGCTTCTTCATTAGCCAAAACAGTTTCTGCTTCACGTAAAATGCCGGAGATGATCACAGTTTTCTCAAGCTGATTTATGATAGTGACTTTTCTGGTTTCAGTGCCGCCTAAAGATCCTCCACCGGTTTTAGCGGCAGCGGCGCCTTCGTCTACAGATACCGGCTCGCCTACGATTACCTTAAGCGTGCCGTCTTCAAGAGCTGCTGCCACTTCGCTGACCGAAGCGGTACTGCTGGCATCAGTAGTTCCGGTCTCAGAAACAGTTGAAGTAACTGTTGAAGTGTCGACAGAAGGAGTGGTTACAGTAGCGCCTGGCGCAGCGTTAGAACCACCGGCCTGGACGACTGCAGCGGGAACATTATTTATTACTATGTAAACGTTCTCAGAATAATTCAAGTTATTGTAAGAATCATTTGCATATACTCTTATCTCACGGACTCCATCAGATAAAGTATGAAGATCTAATGATTTGCTCCAGGTGTTGCCTGACTGAGAAGCGACCAGATTAGGTTCAGCGCCGCTGAAGGCGATCGCAGTAAAATTATCAGATACGTCGGAAGTAATATTTCTCCACCATTCCCCGGCGTTAGTAGTATAGATTATGGCTCCGTTATGACCTGCGGCCATTATAACATTAGCAGTACTATGGACAACATTTTCAAGGCGAACGCCGGTTCCGCTAGTCTGAGTCGCCCAGGTCGTTCCACCGTTGGTGGTATGAATAACCACGCCGTTAGTGCCTACAGCCGTACCGACATTTGAATTGATAAATGAAACCCCATATAGATCTTCAGCTGTTATGCCAGACTGGTCATTCCAGACAGCGCCGCCATTGGTAGTGCGCAGAATAATTCCATTTTTACCGACGACAGTACCAGTGTTAGCATTAACAAAACTAAGACTGGTAAGGTCTTGAACTACTCCGCTGGTCTGGTTTGACCAAGTAGTTCCGTCATCAGTATGGATGATAGTCCCCTGAGCTCCGACTGCAAAACCGTAAGTAGTGTTCATGAAATATACTTCTTCCAAATCGGTAGGAGTGCCGCTGGTCTGGTTTGACCAAGCAAAGCCGTTTATAGTCCTGATGATAGTGCCGCTTTCTCCTACTGCTGTACCCACATTAGTATTTATGAATGATACGCCACGCAGTGATTTAGTAGTGCCGCTGGACTGGCTGTTCCAAGTCTCTCCGCCGTTGGTAGTGCGTACTATCGTACCTGATTGTCCTACAGCAACAGCAAATTTTTCATTTACCAATGAAATTGCTCTTAGATTTTCAGTTACACCGCTGCTATCGGCGTCCCATTTGATCCTGTTTATGCTGTTCGATAACCTTCCGGAATTACCGACGATAATATGCCTGCTGACTTCGGGGAAAATAACGCCATATAAGTTATTTAAAACACCGCTGGTCTGGTTAGTCCAAGTAGTTCCGCCGTCAGTGGTATGTAAGATCGTGCCGCTGTTTCCTACAGCTGTTCCGACTTCAGAACTAGTGAAAGAAACGGCTCGAATACTAGTGCTGACTCCGCTTTGCTGCTGCGTCCAGCTTGTGCCTCCGTCGGTTGTCCTGTATATACCTCCGCCGCTATCTACTATTGTTCCAGTGGAGTTATCTATAAATTGCATCCCGAAAAAATCTGCGCTAGTTAGTTCAGTGCTGTTAACCCAATAAGCAGGGTCTCCGGCATCACGATTTCTTATCACGTCGCCATCAAAGCCTACCGCAGTTATGGTAAGAGCGTCAGTGAAAGAAACAGCACGCAGTTCTTTAGAAGTAGCATTGAAGTTCATATTGGTCCAGGTAGAGCCACTGTTTGTGGTCCTAAGCACAGTTCCATTCGTTCCTACAGTAAAAAGTCCGCTGAAACCAGTCGCTTCTATATCAGTCAAATTCTGTACCGTTCCACTGGTCTGGCTGCTCCAGGTAGTTCCGCTGTTTGTAGTGACTATAATAGTTCCGGAGTTGCCTACTGCTATGCCTACATCCGCAGATAGCAGAAGGATCGAATTTAATTGGTTAGCAGTTCCGCTGGTCTGGTTAGTCCAAGTAGTTCCGCCGTCAACAGTGCGAACAATTGTTCCAGATTCACCCACAGCTGAACCTAAAGTAGCGTTCAAAAAATGAACCCCGTATAGATTGTTAACAGTACCGCTGGTCTGGCTGCTCCAGGTCGATCCGCCGTCAGTAGTGCGTAATATCAAACCAGAATGTCCGACCGCAAATCCGGTATCGGCATCATTATAAGAGAATAGAACAGAATCTAATGAACTTCCGAAATCAGTGACTATAGCGCTGATGGTAATGGAATCATTAGAAATGTAAGTTGAACCATTGCTAGGAGAAATTGAAGTGACTGATGGTATAATAGTGTCTGTTGTATAATTACTGAATGAGCTGATATTGGCAGTAAGTATGCCGTTGTTGGAATCGTATGATAGATTACAAAAAACAGTGCCATCGCATCTAGCTCCTGCTTTCTTAAGCCTAGGCTTGTTGGTTGAACTCAAATTCTTTATCTGTATCTGCGCGGTGCTGTTTAAGGTAGAGTTTCCGACCCAGGGATTATCGGCTAAACCTACCAGATTATTCTGCAAGAAAATGACCTCGTCAATCTGCGGAAGGCTGAAATTTATAGTCAGGTTGGTCTTATTCCAGGATATAGAACCAAAACTATTGTTGTATATAAGTACATTTTGCCCCAAGCTGTAATCAAAAATTGAAAAAGCGCCAACGCCGGTCACTCCAGAACCCATCCCAATAGTATTATTGACCAAAATATTAGCAGTAGAAGAATTGACCAGATATATGCCGAAATCAGAATTTCTGCGTGAGCTTATGTTATTATATGAAACTAGGTTATTGCTGGAATTTCTTAAGCTTATGCCGCGAGCGGAAATAAATAACATTTTTATGGTGTTATTGGTTATTGTCCCATTAGAAGAATTTTGGTAATCTATGCCCCAGAAGCCAGAAGTGTCACAGCCGTCGCAGCTGACGCTTAAGACACAGTTTTTGACGGTTATGTTATTATAACCACCGGAGTTATTTACACCCACTGATGCAGCACCACCTCCAAAAGTGATATTAAAACCGTGGCAATCAAGAACAATACTCGAATTTTTAATGTTAAAACAAGCGTAATTTGTACTTACGACGTAATTCTGCAGTTCATAGGTAGTAGATGTAGCGTTTAAATCTCCGCAGGTAGTAAGCGCTATATTGTTAAGAGATAAGCTTTCAGTCCCGACTATCGCGCCAGTAATTCCCCCTCTAGCATATAACAGGCTGACTAAAGCTAAAACTAGCACTAAAACTACGATAACTATCCCTTTTTTATGAAACAACATCTATCTGCTAAATCTATGAAAAGGACTTTATAAATATTACTTTTGTTTGTCTGTTGAAGAAGGCTTCTGTAATCTATTTATTACCGCAGTCACAACAAGCATCACTGCAGCTGCTGAAAATATCCAGGCCCAATCTAAAAACTCAAGCTGGACCACATTAAATATATCCCTTAAAAATGGCACATACATGATAGCTATCTGCGATCCTAACGAAAGAATGACAGAAAGGATAAGAAGCGAATTAGAGAACAGCGGAGTATGGTTCTGTAATCTGACCAGATACAACCTGACCAACTCAAAGACCACCAATCCAGTAAATACCATGGTCTGGGCTTTCAACGAATCGCGATAAAGCCAAAATAAAGTTAAGGAGGCTAAAGCCATTATAGTTCCAAGAGCAATTATGTTAAAAGCCATCTTTTTGGTGATTATGTGCTCTTTAGGATCGCGCGGCTTGCGTTTCATGATATCTTTAGCATAAGGATCCATGCTCAAGGCTACAGCAGGCAATCCATCAGTCACTACATTTATCCATAACAGATGTATCGGTGAAAGAGGCAATCCTAATCCGGCCAAAGGAGCAAGGATGGCCATCCCCAGAAAAATAACTAAAATCTCGGCCAGATTGCTGGAAAGAAGATATTTTACGAATTTTCCGATGTTGTCGTAGATGCCTCGGCCTTCCTCAACAGCATTGACTATCGAAGTGAAATTATCATCAGTAAGGATCAGATCAGATGCTTCTTTGGCCACATCGGTCCCGGTTATTCCCATAGCTACACCGATATCCGCTTTTTTCAAAGCAGGAGCATCATTTATGCCGTCTCCGGTGACCGCTACAACATATCCTTTCTGCATCAACAAGTTGACTATACGCAATTTATGTTCTGGATTTACCCTTGCAAATATATTTATGCGTTCGATCTCACGGTCAATATTAGGCAGGGCATCGATCTCTTTGCCGGTGATGGCCTTGCCAGTAATGTTCAGCTGTTCAGCGATGGCTTTGGCCGTGCTTAGATGATCGCCGGTAACCATCATGACTCTTATGCCTGCATCCTTGCATTTCTGTATGGCATCTTTTACTTCCTGACGGGGAGGGTCTATCATAGCCTGAAGGCCGATGAATATCATGTCTTTTTCAGCATCATCTTTCCTGATAGTTTCAGGGCGGTAGGCAAAACCGAAAACTCTCAGAGCTTTAGAAGCGAACAGCTCATTATATTCCAATATCTCTTTTTTCTTCTTCGCATCCAAGCGATATACTTTGCCATCTACAAAAATACGGTTGCATAGGTCTATGATAATATCAGGAGCGCCTTTGCTGTAAGATACTAAATTTTTATTAACCCTATGCAGGGTAGTCATCATCTTACGTTCTGAAGTAAAAGAGATCTCATCTACCCTGGGAAAATTTTGTTCCAGCTTATGTCTGTTAAGTCCCGCTTTAGCCGCGGATATAAGAAGAGCAGCTTCGCTGGGATCGCCTATGACCTTTACTTCCGCTCCCGATTCAAAAGCAGCATCATTGCATAAAAGCCCTGCTTTCAGAAGTAGCTCTAATTCTTCCGGCGCCGCTTCTTTTTTTTCATTTAGGAACAGGCCTTTATGTTCATATCCAGAACCGGTAACACTATAGATCATATCATTAGCCCAAATTTTGGTTACAGTCATCTCGTTATGAGTCAAAGTACCGGTCTTATCGGTACAGATGACGTTCACGCTTCCCAATGTTTCTACTGACGGAATTTTTCTTATCAGGGCTTTACGCCTGGCCATCCTCTGAGCGCCGTGAGCAAGAGAGATTGTTATTATGGCAGGTAAGCCTTCAGGGATAGCTGCCACCGCCAGAGCGACGGCAGTAAGCACTAAGCTTGTCGCTTCCAGACCGGCTATAGATCCTGCGATAAAGATGATTATTGCGATAAAAACAACGATGATGCTTAGATATTTTCCCAGTTCCTGCAGCTTTTTCTGCAAAGGAGTTATTTTCTGGACAGTTTCCTTGATAAGATGGGCGATCTTTCCGACTTCTGTCTGCAGTCCGGTAGCGGTGACCATGGCCTTAGCTCTGCCATTGGAGACGATAGTGGTCATATATATCGAATTCTTCCGGTCAGCAAGAGAAGTAGAATGCAGAAGAGCTTTGGTATCTTTAGTTATGGATTGTGATTCACCGGTAAGAGATGCTTCCTGAGTCTGCAGATCATAAACTTCTAACAGACGGCAGTCTGCAGGGATCTTATCGCCTGCCTTTAAGATTATGACATCTCCTGGCACCAGATATTTGCTGTCCAGCAATATCTCACGTTCGTCACGTAGTACGACCGTCTGCAGGGAAGCCATCTTTCTCAATGCTTCCAGTTCTTTTTCTGCCCGATACTCCTGGAAAAATCCCAGCAGAGCATTAGTCATGACGATAAAACCTATAACTACCGCATCCGTGTTCTCTTTGAGGAATAAAGAAATTATTATAGCGGCTATCAATATCAATACTAATGAGCTGGAAAACTGCTGCAGGAACAATATTACTGGCCGTAGCTTTTTAGCCGAAGGCAGTTCATTAAATCCATACTTATGCAGCCTTTCTTCTGCCTGAGAAGTTGACAATCCTTTTGAAGATGAATTAAGAGATCTGACAGTTTCCTCGACAGATAATGAGAAGGGCTCTTTTACTGACGAGCCTGCTTTGCTTTTAGCTATATTTACTTTACTTTCCATCGGTTCCCCTTTTTATGACATTAAAGAGAAAAGGGGTTTAAATAGTTTTGGTTATGCTTGTAAAGTTGCTGAAGATCGACCGGAATAACCATCTTTTCAAAAGCTGGACTCTGCAAAGGATCCTCCAGCTCATCAAATTGCTCATTTAGGATATATTCCCTTACTGATTCCTGTATAAAACCTTCCGGATATCTATCTAATATGCTTATGGCTAATTCATGTATCTGTTCACTATTATCAGTGCCAAAATCTAGTTTCAAAGCTGCACTGCAAGAACTGTCATAAGTATTGGTATTCCGATCCATAATACACTTTTCTCCCGGCGGGGGCATGTTCATGCCCTGACCTATCTGATCAAGATTCTCGTAATGATGATGCAAGCCTAAAAAATGGCCGACCTCATGAGAAAGTATAGTCTCAAAATGCACATAGACGTTACGGGCGCCTGCGATAGATATTCCGGGATAATTAAGGTATATCACTCCGTTGCTAGATTCTTTATCTCCTTGGAAGACCAGATCAAATTCCTTACCCGGAAAAGCAAGATTTAGGAGTTTCTCCAGATCAGCCATATGTTCGTCTTCAGTAGCCCAAGGAGTTACATAATCTAGCGGCTGGTCATCATAATAATGGACCGCCATGGTTATCTTGCTATCAAAATACTTTTCGTAAAACTGGCCACGGTCAAAAGCAAGACAAAACCGATCATAATTTTCAATCATCCAATCTGACCAATCCTTGGCAAAGCCGTTTTCCTGGGCGTATGCAAGCAAGTTGTTATCATAATCGGCGCGCTCGCCGCTGCATTTTAATGGAGAAAGGAGTTTAGATGCGCTAAATTCAGGGACAAGCTCTTTTTCGCATCCAGCCTTATAATCGCAATCATTTAGTTCTGTTTCAGGAATAGTCCCGCATGCTGACATGCTTGCGACTAAAGCGCAAAGCGAAGTTATTTTAGTTATCTTTTTCATCTTAAGTCTCTTTAAAGGTTAA
Organism: uncultured Methanosarcinales archaeon; assembly: GCA_964357125.1. GTDB lineage: Archaea > Nanobdellota > Nanobdellia > Woesearchaeales > GW2011-AR9 > JACPIL01. The sequence goes on from CAYHKV010000008.1 coordinate 13,124, forward strand.
ATAGTAGACTAATATATAAAGAGGTACTGAAAATAATTACTTTTTAGTGGTTACTCCTAGAAGAGAAGATATTTAAATGCCTAAAAGATACTAAGATATAATGATGCCGATAGAGATTTTAGCGGTGATCGTTTCTCTTTTAGTGCTGGTTAAAGTTTCAGTTATTCTTATTTTAGGGCCTAAAGCATGGCTTAAAGTAGGAGAATTCCTCTTAAAGCGGTCTAAGTCAGTCAGTATAATCTATCTGATTCTAGCATTCATAGCAGGATATTACCTCTTGACTGCTCTTACAGTAGTAGAGGTTATGGCCGCTTCTCTAGTGATAGTATTATTGTTAGGCGTAACTTTAATCAAATATTATTCTGAACTATTGTTAGCCATGAAAAAGTCGATAAAGACCAGAAAGGAAGTTATTACCCGCTTCTGGCTGGAACTGCTTATCTGGGTAGGGTTGGCAGTGGCTACCTTGTGGCAGGTTTTAGTGCGTTAGAACTAGTAAAATATCTTAAATATCTTTCTACTTAGAATCTTTTTTCTTCCAATCAGCAGGATGCAGACGGTCGTAAACAAGATGATCAAACAGATATGCGCCTGCGAATGCGCCAACGGCAGCTGCTACATAACGAGGTAGCTGTTCGGTATCCAGTGAAGCGGCATAACCCAACCCAGCTGCGCTTAGATCACCGATGATACGGATAAGGCCGCGATTTAAAGTTCTAACTAAATAATGTGAATCAAAAGTGGTTCTTGTAAGAGGATCTTTGATATTACCGGAAACTTCTTTAGCCTTCTTGACATCTTGGACTAAATCTATCAAGGTAATTCTTTTAGCCATTTCTGTGGCGATATTTGCCATATCATCTATTTCTGCAGTATATATAAAAAGTTATCTGATGGATCTTTACTATGCACTGCGTTTTCTAGATCAGCCATCATCTCGGAGATATTTTGATATCTATTTGCAGGATCTTTTTCGCAGGCGGTCCTTATTACCTTAAGAACTTCTTTAGGTATCCGGTCATGAGGGGGGATACCTTCCTTCCGAGGAAGCTTTCTACAATACAATAAACTGTTTGTAAGCATCTCATGCATCATTAAGCCTAAAGAGTAGATATCTACAGCTTTTGTGACCGGACCTTTTCCATTAAGCTTTTCTGGGGGATTGTATTCGGGCGTTCCAAACATAAAATCCGGATCAAGTTCAGTGACACCGCAGAAACTTAATCCGAAGTCTATCAGCTTAGCGGTAAGCATTGATTCAGAAGCAAACATTATGTTGCCGGACTTGATGTCATTATGTATTATTCCAGCGGCATGCGCCCGTTTTAATGCTTCCCCCACCTGGGCAGTGATAACATAAGTCTCTTCAACGCTAAGACCCTCTTTTTTTCTTCGTAGAACCCATAAATTACCGCCTTCATAATGGGGCATAACTAAATAATTATATCCGCCGCTGCGCGATGCAGGGATGGCTTCTATTATAGGCACGATCTGTTCAGCAGGTCCGGATTGGAAAATTTTCCAGATAGAAGTCACTTCACGTTTAAAATCTTTACTTTCAGAACAATGTTTAATAAAAATATTTGTTTTTGATTCTAAATCTACACCAAGATAACATTTTGAAAAATAACTAGAGCAATATCTATAGGTTGCATGATAGCGCGACGGCAGTCCAGGAAGCTCATCAAATACATATTCCATAAACTCTATTTTGCATGCCCCATTTAAAAAATATTCGGTAAAATTTACTGATATCAAGTGACAAATCTTTTCAGCATATGAGAAGCCGGCTAGGCCTCGCAATGCCTGCCGATAAAGTTACAGTGCCAAATAAAGGCTCTGTAGAAAATGTAGGTTAGCACCAACCTATGAGCCTACTAAAAAGATGAATAATGCAGAGCCAAGGGGAAGCTCCCTGCGGGAATGGATCTTATTAATAGTAAAAAATGACAGGCGAATCGGTGCTAACTCGAGTGAATACGAGATTTTCTACAGAACCCCAAATAAAGAATAATTTATATATCCAAATTATCTCTGCTATATATGGATTTCCAAAAACTGGTAGAACTGTACGAAGAGCTGGAAAAGACCTCTTCCGGAAATGCCATGAGGGAAATCCTCTCTTCTTTTTTCAAAAAAGTGCCGGAAGAAGACATAGCTATGATCTCTTACCTAACTTTAGGCCAGCTGGCATCTGAATACGAAGGGATAGTTCTCGGCCTGGCAGAAAAATCAGCATTAAAAGCGATAGCAAAAGCTTCCGGAACTGAAGAATCAAAAGTAAAGAAAATAATGCAGGAATCGGGAGATGCCGGACTGACCGCAGAAAAATTACTGCAAAAAAAAATACAGACCTTAGTGCCGGTAGGTAAATTAAATGTCAAGGAAGTTTTTGACAAGCTGCATAAGATCACCCTAACTACCGGCCCGGGTTCTCAGGACGAAAAGATAAATATCCTTACAGGGCTATTGCAAAAAGCATCGGCAAAGGGAGCGAGATATATCATAAGGATTGCCTTAGGAACATTACGCATGGGCGTAGGTGATATGACGGTGCTAGATGCATTATCGATCACTTTTACCGGAAACAAAGAAGCTAAAGAACAATTAGAGAAAGCATACAACATCTGCCCGGATTTAGGACTGATAGCAGAAACCATCGCAAAAAA
>CAYHKV010000009.1:0-15741 GCA_964357125.1 uncultured Methanosarcinales archaeon
AAACGGAAAACATGATACTAAATTTTGATGGTTGTATCGCAGTTCTTTTCTTAGATGCCTTGGCTTCATCCGGACAATTCTCTGAAGAAGAGATCAAGCAGATATTAGAGATCGGCTATATGAACGGCTTGTTCGCTTTATCCAGGAGTATAGGCATCATCGGGCATATCTTGGATCAGAAACGATTGGGCGAAGGATTGTATAGGCATCCTACTGATGATATCTTGTATCTGAATGAATGAGAAAAATATAAAATCACTTTTTTAGCAAAACATCTTTATTAGAAACTGGGACATATAACTGCCCCTTATATTCAAATGCTCTTCCTGCATCGAGAGATTCTCGCACTGATTTTTCAATCGGTTCTTGGTTTTCCGCTTCACCACGACGTACCCCACGAACGCGGTCATGATCGTAGATAACCCGAATATTGGCGCCGAAATAGGAATTGTCATAGAAATCGCCAAGCCAGGAAGCCCGCGCAATAGCCCTTTTTGCTGCATGTTTTTTAACATAGTCGGGATTAAGAACAGATAATCTCGTTTCGCTGATGCCTTCTCCTTTCAGCAGAGCCATATTCTTGATAAAATCGTCTCCCTGGCCATACACTCGTTCTGCAAATGAGCGTTCCGGCTTATTCAGTTCGTTGTACTCTGAAGGAGTTGTGCCAATTCTAAGAGATAGGTATTCTGAATTTCCGCCAGCTAAACGCAATACAGCCAGCTTAACCAAAAGAGTATCGACTGCTTTCTTCACTAACTTAAGTTCAGCTTCGCTGACAAGATAATTGTGATTATTAACTAATTGTTCAAAAGCAGGATCAATATTCTGTAAAACTGGATTACGAGCTTCTCTGGTTAAAGCTAAAGTAGGAGTTTTATTATAGCCATCCAGAAAGTACACCGCGCCGTCTGCGGTGTTAAAATGTTGATCACGTAATTCAAGATTAGTTCTTCGCTCGTTCATCAATTCATCTGCATGAAGCATGGTGCCTGGCTGAAGCTGTTTGTAAGCGTCGCGTAAGTTTCCAGTGATTGTTTCTAAGGTCATGGTAAGTTCCTCCTAATGAAACCATATTTTGTATCTGGTTTATAAACCTTAAGAAACTAAACAAACCCCGTCATAACAAACTTTACTTCTTACGTTCTCCGCGAATGCGGTCATGAAGATCGCTCATGCCGAATTGCTGCTGACGCCAAATCTTACCGCGGCGAGTGGCATTGAAATCAGAGTTGTTAAGAAAATTATAAAGCAGACAAGCCCGCGCAATAGCGCCTTCTGAAGCATGCTCCGTAACATATTCCGGTTTCAGAAGATAGATCCTTGGTTCCCTTATTTTTGCGGATCTCAACATTTTAACATTTTCTTTAGTAAAACCTGCGCGTTCTGCTAATTCTCGTTTTGTACCGTTCAATTTGCCATACTTTGCAGGAGCCGTACCTATTGGTAAGTGTCCCCATTCAGGGTTATCGCCAGCTAAGCCTAGCTTGGTTAAATCTATTAAAACAGTATCGACAGCCCGAAGAACTGATTCAAGATCAGCTGCACTTACAAAATAATTGCCAGTAGTTTCTAATTGCTCGATGGCATCATCAACATTTTGCAGGATAGGATTACCCGCCTCCCTGGTTATTCCTAAAGTAGGAGTTTTACTCTTACCAGCAAGAAAGTATACTACCCCGTCTGCAGGATATATCCATTCATTGCGTAATTTCAGATTATCTCTTCGGTCATCCATCAATGTATCAACGCAACACATAGTGCCTTTTTGAAGCTGTTTGTATACTTCTAAACCACCGGTTATTGTTTCTAAAGCCATATAGTTACTTAATCTTACACGGTTTATAAGCTTTAATAAAATTCACCAACTGCTCCATAACAAACTTTATAAAAGGGTCTTAGTTTTTGTCCTCAATGGTGGTTTAGTGGTAGAAGAAAAAAAAACGGATGACGAAGTCATTGATCTTTCTAAGCTAAAGAGCAGAGTAAAAGGATTATTCAAGAAAGGACCTCAACATCATCAAAAACAAGAAAAAGATTCAGACGAATTGATTTCTACCGATTTCAGGCAGATAAAAACTGAACTTAAAAAAAACGCAAGATGGCTTATCCCGCTCATATGCATCCTAATAGCTGTGTTCGCATCCATCTATCTGCGCACCATGCCCCAACGCATGCCTGTAGCTGAGGATTGGGCCCAGAACACGATATCTAATTTCTATCACAGCCAGATCCGGCAGGAGATCGAGAAACAATTTCCTTATCTTCCCCAGCAGAACAAAGATGCGTTGATAAACAAAGAATGGCAGAATCAGCTTGACAAGAACAGCGATGTTATCCAATCTCAGACTGAACAGCTCGCAGACCAATACCGCCAGTCTTTCAAAGACGATGAAGGTACATTATACCTGTTAGGCATTGACCCCTATTATTATTACCGCCAAACAGATTATGTTATAAAGAACGGTTATCCCGGCAGCAGCATCAAAGACGGAAAAATCTGGGATGATTACCGCCTCGCTCCATTAGGTAGAGAAGGCGAATGGAACTTCCATAACTGGTTTGGAGCATTATGGCATAGGATTGCTAACTTATTCGGAAATTTCCCATTGATGTATACTTTTTTCTTTGTTGGAACTATCTTTTCCGCGCTTACCGTCATTCCAGGATTTTTCATAGGTAAAAAACTGACCAAAAACAACGTAGGCGGATTTTTTACCGCTTTCCTCTTAGCGGTCTCAGCTTTTTTTGTTTCCAGGACTACCGGAGAGAGTTCAGATACTGATGTATATGCAGTATTTTTCCCGGTGCTTATCACTTGGCTGTTTTTAGAATCTTTTGAAGCTGTAGAAAAGAGATGGAAATTTATATGGATATCTTTGGCTGGATTCGCTACAGGAGTATTCGCATTCGCCTGGACCGGCTGGTGGTATGCTGCTACTTTCCTGACTGCGACCATGGTTTTCCACCTCGCTATCTTAGCGGTAGAGAACCGAAAAAACATTATGCCGACCATCAGATCCAAGATCATCTTAGAGCCCTTATCTGTATTAGGAACTTATCTTCTGTCTGTCGCAGTATTCGTAAGCCTCTTCACTTCCTTCGACCAATTTTCACGGGTACTGCTTGGCCCTTTCCAATTCCTTAGGTTAAAAGCGGTAGCTGTAACTTCCTATTGGCCTAACATCAGGACAACTGTCGCTGAATTGAACGTTGTTTCTTTATCTAATGTCATCGAACAATTAGGCGGAAAATTATTGTTTGCCTTGGCGATAATCGGCATCTTGCTTTTGCTATTAAAAGATAAAGAAGGAAAACGAAGATATACCATCGCTTTTTTTATGGCCATGTGGCTTGTAGCATCGCTTTTTGCTACCACTAAAGGCGTCCGTTTCATATTACAAGCTACGCCAGTTATGGCTATCGCCTTAGGAACTTCATTAGGATTGATCTGGAACTACTCTTCGCACTGGATATCCAAAGAGCTAAAATTAAATTTCGATGTCACTAAAATATTAGTCTTCATCCTGCTTGCCTTCTTATTGATCAAGCCTGCGCAGGACGGCTATAGCCAGGCTTATCATTCTGCCCCAGCGATGAATGACGGCTGGTATGATGCTCTTAACAAAATAAATTTGGAAGCCCCGCAAGATATAGTAATAACTTCTTGGTGGGATTTCGGCCATTGGTTCAAAGCTATCGCTCAAAGGCCGGTAACATTTGACGGCGGCACCCAGACCAGTTGGGGAGCATATTGGGTAGGGAAGTCTTTGCTTACAGACGATGAAAAAGCCTCTGTAGGGATAGTAAGGATGCTCAACTGCGGACAGAATAACGCTTTCGAAGAATTGAACCCTAAGATAGCTGATGTCCCTAAAACGATAGATTTACTGAATGAGATTGTCGTCCAGGATAAAAATACCGCAGCCAAGACTCTGCAGAAATCTGGCCTTTCATCTGAAGATATCGATGCAGTGCTAAAATATACTCACTGCGACGCTCCGGTTGATTATTATATCACTTCCGGAGACATGATCGGCAAAGCCGGCGTCTGGGGACATTTCGGCAGCTGGGATTTCAAGAAAGCAGTAATGTACCTGCACACCAAAAATTTAGAACATGACGAAGCCGTTTCTAAACTGATGGCTAATCTATCTTTATCAGAAAATACTGCAGAACAATATTATACTGAGATAAAGACTACCAGCGCTGATAATTGGATATCTCCCTGGCCAGGATATATCTCCGGTGTTTCAGGATGCCAGAACAGCACCGCCAACAGCATCAGATGCACTGGTTCATTGCAGGGACAGAATTTTGTGATGAACATCGATTTAGATACTCTTGACGTCAGATTTGAATCTAACGGCAATGTAACCCCTAACTCGATTGTATATCCCACCAAAAACGGCGTACAGGAAAAGAAATTTTCAGGAAATACCGCTGGATTTTCGGTCATCCTGATCCCAGACGGAGAAAATTATTCTTTTATATTATCGTCGCCGTCTCACGCAGCGACCACTTTCACTAGATTATATTTCCTCGATCGATATGGGATGGAATGCTTCAGCAAATACCATGAGACTACCGATATAAACGGCGGAAAGATCATCACCTGGAAAGTAGATTATCAATGCTTAAGTTAAGATAAAAATCACACTAATCCTAAATAAGTAGTCCTTTTTCCATAATTTTTATAAGCTGAAGTATCGGTCATCGATTATGAAAGAGGCAGTGATCATCCCGGCATATAATGAAGGCAACAACATCGCCGAAGTCATCAAAAAGACACGCACTTACTGCCACAATGTGGTGGTGATTGACGATGGTTCAAAAGACGATACTGCCGAAAAAGCCAAAAAAGCCGGAGCCTTAGTCATTAAGCATCCGATAAATCTCGGCAAAGGCGCTGCTTTGAAGACTGGCTGCGATTATGCGGTCAATAACGGAGCTGCAAAGATAATAGCCTTAGATGCTGACGGACAGCACGATCCGGTTGAGATCCCCAATTTCCTAGCTTCATTAGAAAATAATGATATAGCTTTCGGAGCAAGAAGGATCCCAAAATCCATGCCCTTGGTATTCCGCTTTGGAAATAAAGTTATCAGTACCAGCTTACAGCTGTTATACGGTATCAAAGTTCACGACAGCCAATGCGGCTATCGGGCATTCACTGCCGATGCTTACAGGAAAATCAGGTGGCAGGCTAATGATTATTATGTAGAGACGGAAATGGCCATAAGGGCAGGGAAAAAATATCTAAAATCCTGCACCATCCCTATCGAGACCATCTATGCAGACCGATACAAAGGAACTACTGTATTGGATGGTTTTTTCATAGTAGCTAAAATGATCGGTTGGAGGTTATGGAGATGAGCACAACTTTTTGGATCCAATTTTTAGGAGTTATTTTTGGCGCAGCCATGATGTATTTCACATTTGTAAAATATAAAAGAAAAGAGATCAATCCTTTTGAGTTTTCGGCCTGGTTTACCGGATGGATCTTATTGATGATACTTGCCATGGTGCCTTTTGTCCTTGATCCGATAATCCATCCCTTGAATTTTTACCGAAGGTTGGATTTCTTCGTAGTGTTCGGATTCTTCATACTGCTTATGCTGGGATTTTTCAATTACAGCTCAGTGAAGAAGATGGAACGCAAAGTGGAAATTTTCGTACGCAGGGAAGCATTGAAAGAAGCTGAAAAAAATAAGCCCAAACACTGAAATGAAAATCCTGTTTATCTGTGAGAATTACTTCCCATTTTATGGCGGCGCAGAGACGCTGTTCAAGAATCTGGCTGAAGGATTCAGTAAAAAAGAACATAGGGTTTCTGTGCTTACTCGCCTCCTTCCAGATACTACGAAAAGAGAGACCATCGATCAAGTAGATATCCACAGGGTACCATCCATCAATTCCAGATATATATTCACTTTCTCTTCGTTGTTTAAAGCGATAAGATTGGCCAAAAAACATGATATCATACAGACCACTACATTTAACAGCGCTTTCCCTGCCTGGCTGGCCGGAAAACTGGCTGGAAAGCCGGTCGTGCTGACTGTCCATGAAGTCTGGGTCGGAAAATGGAAAGAAGTGACCGGATTTTCTTGGTTTAAATCAGCGGTCCATGATGTTCTTGAACGGATGCTTTATCTGTTTCCATTTGATCAGTATGTCTGTGTTTCAGAATATACCCGCAAAGATCTGCTAAAGATCGGCATTAAACCTGAAAAAGCAAAAGTTATCTACAACGGCCTTGATTACAGCTTCTGGAACCCCAGAAAAGTTAAAAGATCAGAAATAGATGATATACGGGATAGACTTGGCTTAAAAGACAAATATGTCTTTTTTTCCTGGGGGCGTCCTGGCAACTCTAAAGGATTTGAATACGCGATAAGGGCATTTCCGCAGGTAGCGGCAGAAAAAAAAGATGCGATGCTTCTTCTGGTATTAAGCTCAGCTTCGTCTTATAAAAAAAAATACCAAGAGTTGATCGGATCGGCAGATAGCATCAACCGCCTGATTGGTTCTGAAAAGATAAAGGTCATCCCATCTTTAAGCAGGGAAGAATTAAGGACTTTGCTGGCCGCTGTCGACTGCGCAGTGGTTCCGTCATTGGCAGAAGGATTTGGTTTCAGCGCTGCGGAAGCATCAGCCATGGGAAAAGATATAATAGCCAGCGATGCAGGCTCTTTGCCGGAAGTGGTTTCCGGCCGCTCTTTATTTTTTAGAAACAGAGATTGCCTTGATTTGGCTGAGAAGATGATCGAAGCCGGCAATGACCGCTATGGCCGTTCAGAAAATAAAAATTTCAGATGGGATTCATGTATTAAAGGTTATGCCGATGTTTACGGACCATTGATGAAAATAAACAAAAAAAGTTTATAGTACCATTATATTTATAAAGCAAATAATTTGTTTTTAAATTATGATTGTTAAGAAAGAAATTGAGGATATCTGGGCAAAACCGCTACGCCTGATAGCTTATCCTTTCTCTTCATTTTTAATCAGATATACTAATATAACCCCTAACCAGATTACTGTTGCCAGTTTCCTGTTTGCATTGATTAGTTCGTATTTTTTCATTAAGGGTGGATTCAACAATTTCTTGTGGGGTGCGCTTTTTTCCACTATTTATGTTGTTTTTGATTGCATTGACGGAGATATCGCTAGAACAAAGAATATTAAAACAAAGTTAGGAAAATGGTTAGATGCGGCCATTGGATTTGTCAGTACAGAATTGATCTTATTTTCAGTTATTGTAGGATTAAACTCAAAAATCGCTTTTATCGGCGGCTTGATAGCTATGATCAGTTTTCCCATGCATTTTTCGATGATCCATTTTTATAAGTCAGAAATAGCCGAAAGTAAGGAAGAGATAGTTATCAGCAAGTCAGAAAAGATAAATTATCTAAAATATTTGTATGGGGATACTTTCTTTTTTACTGCTTTGCCAGTCTTTTGTTTATTGAACAAAGCAGTGTATTTAGTGTTATTTTTAGCTTTATTTGGAACATTGTTTTGGGTCGGTTCTTTAGCCATTCAGTTCTTAAAGATAAAAAGGGGCTAAAATTAAATCTAAAATGAAAAAAGCCATTATTTTTGTCCAACACTACCGGCCCGGATACGAAGGGGTTTCAAATGAGATTGAACAGCTGGTAAACTATCTTGAAAAAGAAAGTTGGAAAGTAAAGATCCACGATCTGCATTTTCATAATCCCTTTCGCTTTAAGTTCAATAGCAAGATCATTTCTTATCATTTTGCGTTTTATCCGTTTACATTCATGGCGGTTTATTTTTATAGCTTTTTCTTTGATGTTAGGCACATATTCACTTCTTTATGTGACCGGCCTTATCTTCCTATAATCAGAAAAAAACCTTTGCTTTTAACTGCTGCTGCGCCTTATGATAAAGATAAATTAAAAAAACGGACGGGCAATCTTAAAAAAGCTTCTTTGATTATTTTAGAGAACGAAATGCAAAAAGAGCAATTGAAAGAGGCAGGTTTTGAAAAAACAACTAAAATTATCTATCCCGGTGTTGATTTGGTTAAATTTAAACATCAAATTCCGAAAGACCCCAAATTCACGATTTTGTTTGCCAGCTCTCCTAAAGATCCGGAAATGTTCATAAAAAGAGGAATTTATTTGATGTTGGACGCTGCCGAAAAAATAAAAGATGAAGCTATCTTTGATTTTTCTTGGACGGCTGAAGGGTCGTATATTGACAGTTACCTTAAGGTAAAAGATTTAATTGTTAAAAAGAGGCTTGCCAATATGAGAGTAACAAACAACATTGAACCAGATATGAATAAAAGATTCGCCCAAGTTCATTGCACCATTATCCCTTACACCGAATTTGGAGATTTTGTCAAATTAACCCCTAATTCTGCTTTAGAAAGCCTTGCTGCAGGAAAACCAGTACTTTGCTCTTCAAAATCAGGGATAGCTAAAATAATCAAAGATAACAAGGTAGGTGTGGTTTTTGAACCTAATTCCGATTCGCTGATTCATGCCATAGATGAACTAAAGAAAAATTATGACCATTACCAGCAGAATTGCAGAAAAGTTGCCGAGAATAAATTCGCTAAAGCCATTTTTGAAGAAGAATATGGCAAAGTATATAATGATCTGGCGGTTGAGAGAAAAAATGGCATTTAAACACAAAATTCCTGCAGAGATTATGGAGATCATTGAGCTGTTTGACCAGAATAGTTTAAGCTACATCCTCTTCAAATGTGAACATATTTTCAAAGGAGAAAATAAGAACTTAGACATTCTTTTTGAAACTGATGATGATTACCTAAAAGCCGGAAAGTTATTAGAAGAACGAGGATTTGCATTAAGATTATCTGAAAATATAGAGAAGTACAAAAAGATGTATTGCGGATGGAACGGCGACAGGATGGTTTCCATCCATCTTCACCGAGAGATAGCCTGGCATGGAATAAAAGCATTGGATAAAAAGCCGGTCTTTGAGAAGAAAAAAGTGATCGCTCCGCAAATAATCATCCCTGGCATGGAAGATTCTATCTTGATCCATGCCGGCCATGTTCTTTTTGAAAATTTTAGGATTACAGAAAAAGAGAGGGGAATATTAAAAAATATTAATGATCCAGGGATCGACCATAATTACATCAAACAGCAATTGGTAAAGAATCATTGGAAAAAAGGGTTCCGGAAAGTAATATCATGTGAAGATCAACTTGATAAAAAGGATATCCTTACTTCCTGGATCTGTAAATTATACCATGAGCCATTTACCGCTGCCTATCTTTCAAAAAAGGCCATCATGGCTTTACTGCGAAAGATTAGCTTAAAAAGAAAAGGCTGTTTGATAGCCCTGATAGGCGTAAATGGCAGCGGTAAAAGTACGCTCTCGCGTAAGATTTTAGAAGGATACAAAGAAACCACCTCCCATTTGGGAGTAGGGCAGCAGTATTATTATTTTGGCTGGAAGCCGGAAATGTTCTTAACTGAATTGCTTTCAGGATTATTTAAGAGACGGGATGATTCACTTTTCAAAAAGATCAATTACTCTGATAATATTAAAAAATTTGACTTATTCCAAGAATTATTATTCATCTATTCTTTCGCTGAATTTTATTACCGCTATTTGAGGAATATCAAGCCCCAGCTTAATAAAGGATACCTGGTGGTCACAGACCGGTATTTTTATGATTTCTATGGGCAGTATCCTTATGCTAAAAATAGCTTAATTATAAGATTACTTTTAAAACTATTTCCTCAACCGGATTTTTCTTATGTTTTAGATGTCGGATTAGAAAAGATTATCGCCAGAAGCAAGACTGATGAAAAGGACGATAAGATTATTCAAACTCACAGAGAAGTCATGCCTGCCCCATATCTTCAGAGACAAAGAGAGAATTACCTTCGGTTAACGGCTCTTCCAAAAGTTACTAAGATAGATAACGATGGAAACCTAGATAAAAATGTCAGGACTATTATTGGTGATAGTTGGAAGGAGCTGATAAGATGAACCTTTTGGATCTATCATCGGATAACTGGTCAAAGAAAAAAATAATTGGCGGAAACAGTTTTGACGAGCTATTTCAGATAGAAGGCACTCCGTTATGGTGGTTTTTGGAAAGATTCCTGGCCGAGCATGTCCTTCCGGCAGATATCAACACTTACAATGATTTTAAAGAAGGTAAACGGTTAGGATTATACCGGCGAAAGCGATTATCCCTTACCGCCGGGATGATGGCCAGATATCTTCTTCTCAACGAGAAAAGAAAGCTTAAAAAAAGATATGCAGATCGTGCTATCTCCAGCAAAGAAAATAAGGTCCTGTTCATCACTTACACTAATCATCTTTCTAAGGAAGGAAAGATAGATCGCCTTCAGAATTTGATTGATTCTTTTAAAGATGATAATAGCTTGAAAAGTTTTGTCTTGTTTGTGGATCCTTTATCTAAAAACACTTACAGCAGGATCAGAGATAAGAATAACATTTACAATCATTATGATTCAGCCGTAGATGAAAAAGCGAAAAATATATCGCTGGAATTATTCGCTAGATGGAACAGATTGCCTGAAGAACACAAACAGGAATTGATAACTATAGGCGGAAAGAAAGCTTGGGAATATTTTAGATACCCGCTGAACTTTTATTTTTCAAAGGAATTTTTGTATATTATCGTTCTTCATTATGAACTTCTAAAAAAGATAGTCAAAGAGCAGGGGATTAAAGCTATCGTGCTTACGGCGGTCAACAGCCTTGAGGAGAGATGCGCTATGGCTATCGCCAAGAATAATGGCATACCCAGCTATTATATACAGCATGGAATAGGAGAAGGAGTAATTCCTCTGGAATTATACTCCACCAAGATATTGGTCTTTGGAGAGAAATATAGGCAAAACCTTATCGGATTAGGGTGCGATAAAGAGAAAATACTAGTTACTGGTCCCTTGATATTCGATGACTTATTAAAATATAAAAAATCAAAGCTTAAGAGCATAGATGAAGTAAAAAAAATTTTAGTATTGACCCAGCCGTTCTTAGAGTTAAACATATGGGATGCCAAACAAAAAGATTTGTTCATGGATAACCTGTCCAAGATATTCATGCTATTTGATGGATCTAAAAAAACTATTAAATTGCACCCTTTGGAAGAAGAAAAAAGCTACCTTTCTTTCTTCAACGGGTCTAGTCGGGTTGAGATCAAAAAAGAAGCCGATACTTATAGTCTGATCGATCAGGCCGATTTGATTATCGGAATCTATTCTACTACGTTATGCGCAGCCACTATCCTTAATAAGCCGATAATACTCCTGGACCTATTCAATAATATCAACCCGCAAGAATGGGGCGGCGGCAGGTATATCAACAAGGAGATCTCTTTATATCTTACTGATACCGACCAAGCTTTAGATAAGATCAGTAATTTCTTGGAAAGTTTTAACCTCCGGCAAAACATAGCCCGCAGGGATAAATACATCAAAGACAACTTTTATAAAGTGGATGGGGATGGCTATAAAAGGATATATAAAATCATCAAAAAAAATAAGACTATTTAAGATGGATACCTATAAAGATAAGATAAAAGAAGAAGCCCAGGAATTTGATAAGAATAACCTTGAGAGGATAAAAAACGGCTTTGTGCCTGATCTAAGGAACCTCCAGAAAGTAGATTGGTTCTATAACAATGTCTGGAGAGATCCTAAGCTGGTAGACATCCACCTGATGCCTATTTTTAATTTTATGATTGATGCTGCTAAGAGACGCGGCGGCAATGTTCTGGAAGTGGGCTGCGGAATGGGCTATCTCAGTTTAGAATTAGCCAGGAATGGGCTTAATGTAATTGGAGTAGATGTTTCTGAAAAAAGTATCGAGATCGCTGAAGAATTTCTTTCTAAAAATGAGTTTAAAGAAAATTTTGGCTCTTTAAGATATGTCAGCGATGATATCGTCACCATGGACCTGGAAAATGATTACTTTGACACCATCGTGTTCTTTGGATCGCTTCATCATCTTCCTGATGTCAGGTCCCTGATGAAAAAATTATCTGTTTCATTGAAAAAAGGGGGTAATGTTATCATTTTCGAGCCGATAAGAAATAACATCGATCACGATTCTGCTGAATTTTTAGCTCTCATGAGAGCGATTCTGCCTACTTGGATAGGTTACGATAAAAAGTTAAATCACCTGAACAGCGACCAAGAATGGGCAAAGTATGTAGATGATATCTATAACGAGATAAAATATCTGGAAGAGCACGAACAGTCTCCCATGGACAACATCACTGATTCTGAAGAGGTTATCCTGCAGACAGTAGAAGAACATTTTAATATCAAGAGCATCGATTATTCTAACTCTTTTATTGACAAACTGATCGGCGGGATAAGGGGAGAAAACACCCATCAGTTAGCTGCTTTCCTTAAATTCTTAGACGGCTATATGGTCCGCAGCAAAAAGCTATCCCCTACCGCGATGCTTATCCATGCGGTAAAGGAGTAGGATGATTTGATAAAAATAAAACCGGCAAATACCTTATTTAAAAAATATAAATAAAATATAAATCAACAAAAAGATCAAATATCACTTTCCGGAACAAAGAACTTTTCCAGGACTTCCTTGGATAATTTATCAAACATCTGGTTTCCTTCTTCCGTGAACTGTTCAGCTATCTTTATCTCATCCCATCTTTCTTTCGGAAGCCGGATGTATAAGCTGAAAGTTCTTGCTAATCCGGAAATCCTTTCTTTAGGGAAACAGGGCATGTCCAGCAGGGAATCTGAAGCGTTATGCGGGCATATGAGATCAGGATTTATATAACCCTTCTCTACACACAGGTTCCGTAAAGGAGTTCCATAATACGGCTGGAAGATAGAACAGCTTGAATCCTCAAAGCCTTTGATGCTCCTGTTCAGCTCAATAGTATCCATGGCCAGTTCAGGAGTTTCGTCCGGAAGGCCTATGATGTTGTTCAGGCTGAAACTTATGCCCTGCTTTCTCACTATTTCCAGAGAGGTTATAACTTGCGAATTCTTATAATATCGTTTAAGCACCGTGCTTCTGTACTGCTCATTGCCATGCTCTATGCCCACGCCTACACGATGAAGACCTACCGCTTTCAATTTTACGATCTTAGAATCGGTGATCGTCTCCGGTCTGGCCTGGCAATAGAAAGGTATTTTTATTTTAGAATAGAACTCGCAGAATTCATCTACTTTCTCCTCGCTGTAAGCTAAGAATGTATCAGCCCAGAAAAAGATATATGTTGGCTTCCACTTCTCTATCTGGAACAATAAGTCTTTCTTTACTTCTTCCAAAGACTTCTCCCGATAGAATTTAGAGCTGGTCTGTTCCAAGTAGAATCTATTTTGAGTAGGAGATCCGCAGTAAGTGCACATGTAAGGACATCCTCTATGCGTCTCAATAGGGAGCATCTTGTATACTTTTCCGCCCATCATCCTATAAAGCCTTTTTTCATCGAAGATGCTGAAATCTGGCGGCGGCAGTTCGCTTATATTTGCCGGAGGCCTAACCCTGTTTTTGATTACTTTTCCATCCTTTGTTTTGATCCATAAGTTCAAGACATCATCGTATTGCTCTCCCTTACGCATACGGTCACAAAGATCTATAAGAGAGCCTTCTCCTTCTCCGACGCATATTACATCTATCTCCTGGTAGCTGATGCTTCTTTCCGGAGCGAAGGTAGCGAAAACACCGCCTAATAAAGTCAGGAAATTATATTGTGATTTATATTTTTGAACCGCCTTAAACAAGTCTAGAGCCAGCGGAAAGGTGCTGTCAGTAGCGGTAGCCAATATTATATTTGGCCGAAAATCTTCTACTAATTTACATAAGTCTTCAAATACATCCCCATTATTGTATTCGATGACCAATGAATTCTCATTCACCGGATGCACGGTAAGATTTTTTTCTCTGGCCTTGTCTGAATCATCGCAGTCCATGCGGTAAAAAGTAGTATCAAATAATTTTACTTCGGCGTTTCTTTCTTTTAACAGGCTTGAGAACAAAGCTAACGAAGGCGGAACTAAACTGACTGTACGCTGGTTAGGGTATATCATCAATACCTTAAAATTAGACAGATCTGTTTCTTGTATCATTTTTCTTGAAAACCTCACAAAGTGTTGACATTTCTTAGTTTGTCTCTGACAGCCTTTTCCGTATCGGTCACTGTTTTGACACCGTTTCCGAACCAAATATCCAGGCTATTTAAATCTCTTACTAATCTTCTAAGCCCATCAAATTCTATGGATGCAGCCTGATCGGTTCCCCACATGGACCTGTCCAATGTTATATGTCTTTCTATTATCTTAGCCCCTAACGTAGCAGCGACCAGGGTAGCTGAAATACCGCGCTCATGCCCGCTGTAGCCGATAACTTTATCGGGAAAAATTTGTTTTAATTTAAGTATATAATTTAGATTAAGCTCTTCTTCCTTGGCCGGGTATCCGGAATTGCAATGTAATATAGCCAGCGGATAATTTTCTCCAAATAAAGAAACTGCCTTTAAGACTTCCTCTTCCGTGCTCATTCCTGTAGAAAGGATGACTGGTTTCCCAGTTTCTTTGATCTTCAATAATAATTCCTTATGGGTCAATAAGGCTGAAGGGATCTTATGGAAAGGCACATTGAACTTCTCGATAAACTCCAGGCTGGGGGTGTCCCATACAGAAGCGGTCCAAAGTATTCCTTTCTCCCTGCAATAACGATCTATTTCCTTATACTCTTCTTCGCCGAATTCAATCTTTTTCTTATAATCAAAATAAGTCATCTTCCCCCAGGGAGTTTCACGTATGGAATTTTTGACGCTGTCAGGCACACATAATTCTACTGTTCTTTTTTGAAATTTAACCGCATTCACGCCGGTAATGACCGCAAGATCTATCATCTTTTTTGTTAGATCCATAGAACCATTATGATTTATCCCGATTTCTGCAATAAAAAAAGGCTTGCTTTCATCAGATATTTCCTTGCCATTTATGTTTAGTGTTTTCATTATGTTATCACCTTTACCTTTATTTTTTTCTGATTTTCCGCTTAAGAGAAGGTTTGATATCTGCCTTACAAAACCATTTCCCCCTTTGAACTCTGAAACAAGATTACAAACTTCTTTGACTTCTTTTTGAGAATTAGAAGGACAGCAAGACCAGCCAACTTTTTTTAATATTTCAACATCTGATAAGTCATCCCCGCAGTAACATATCTCTTCGTCTTTCAGGCCGTATTTTTCCTTTAATTCTTCGTAGACCACCAATTTATCTTTTATTCCCAAAAACACTTCAGGGATATTTAGCTTTTCAGCTCTTTTCCGTATGATCTCTGAGTTTTCTGAGCTGATTATGCCTAATTTATATCCTTCTTTGTTCAACAGGCCGATCCCATGGCCGTCTATCCTGGAAAATCTCAACATTTCCTTGCCTTCGTTATCAAGATATACTGAACCATCTGTTAGGATACCATCGCAATCAAAGAGAACCATTTTTATCACTTTTACATTTACAGCATTTGTTGGAATCTTAATAATCAACTTCTCAACTAGATAAAAATCATCCTCATCATCTATATCTATTGAAGATACCGGATCCATTACAATCGCCCTTGTATCTCCACCTAACCGATTATTATTTTTGATTAAGAAATCCTTTTTTGTAACACACACCGCGCCGTTCTCTTTAAACTTAGACGGCATATCCTGGCTTCTGGGCCTGGAAGCGTATTCAGGGATGTATCTATCACCATCTATTT